>CAZZPN010000182.1:0-2779 GCA_964655495.1 uncultured Oscillospiraceae bacterium | reverse complement strand
CAACCTGTTCCTATAACAAAAGGAATAACAGATTTGCCTGAAAGTCCGACTTTTTTAAATATCGGGTCTAAGACAATTGTTGCACGGGCCATATAACCACAGTCTTCTAAAAGTGCAATTAAAAAGTACATTACCATAACAAGCGGTAAAAATCCTACAACTGCACTTACGCCGCCCACGATACCGTCAACAACTATTGTCTGCAAAATTGCGCTTGTTCCTTCCATCCAACCTGCAACCAATTCACCAAATCCGTCAATAATCGGACATAAAACTGCTTCTGCAAGCCAGGGACCGAGTGCCGCCTGAGAAACCCAGAACACAAACCACATAACTACTGCGAAAATTGGAAGACCAAACCATTTGTTTGTTAAAATAGCATCAATTTTATCCTGTGAATTTTTGTCTTTTGTGAGAGTTTTTCTTGTTTCAACTGATGCAACAATTTTATTTACAAAACTAAAACGATTTCTGTCAGCTATCATAGCGGCTTCTTTTGTACTTAAATCAACTTCTTTTTCGCTGTATGGTGGGATAACTTTTTTTCCTTTGATATCAATCGCAGCTTTAATAAGCTCATCCATACCTTTTGATGCAGTCGAAACTGTTTCTACAACAGGACATCCGAGAAGCTCGGATAATAAAGCTGTATCAATTTTATTTCCTTTCTTTTCGTTGATATCGCTTTTATTAAGGGCAACTACAAGCGGAATTTCAAGCTCTAAAAGCTGAGTCGTAAAGAATAAGCTTCTGCTTAAATTTGACGCATCAACGATATTGATGATTACATCAGGATTTTCGTTTTTTACATATTCGCTTGTGATGCTTTCCTCTGATGTAAAAGGGGACATAGAATATGCACCCGGAAGGTCAACGGCGATGATTTCATCTTCCTTTGTGTAGCTTTTTTTGATAGTACTTTCTCTTTTATCAACGGTAACACCTGCCCAGTTTCCAACACGCTCGTTTTTTCCTGTTAAGGTGTTGTACATGGTTGTTTTACCGCTGTTTGGATTTCCTGCTAAAGCAATTTTCATAATGAGTTCCTCCATATGTATTTAATAAAAAATGAACTTATAAAATGTGAGTTAGCCTTAACTAACTGCTTTTCAAAATATATGCGACAGTATGTCTGTCGCTTTAAATATATGAATATTTTGATTATATTATAATAGCTTCGGCAAGCTCTTTATCAATATTATATCTTCCGTCTTTTATAGAAACGATGCAGCCGCCCTTTAAATGTGATATAACTGTTATTTTTTCACCGCTGTAACAGCCGAGCGAAAAAAGAAACGCATCAAGCTCTTCGTCATCTGTTTGGATGCTTTTTATCACATATTCCTGTTCTTCCAATGCTTCTGTAAGATTCATAAAAGACACATCTCCGTATAATTTCTTATCATTTTGCAAAGTTAGTTTAACACAACTAACTCATTTTGTCAATAAAAAAACTAAAAAAAAGCAAATTTGGCATTTTGCACAAAAAATGAAGAAATTTCCAATTATTATGATGTGTTGTCAAACAAAAAAGGGCAGGAAAACCTGCCCCCTGAAAAAATGTTTTCAACTAGTCAACAACTACGCCTTTTGTAAGCATAATATTTGCATAAAGTGCTTTTTCGCTTGTAGCAATAACAGCGTAAGCTTTTTTTGCTTCTTCGTAAAAACTGAATCTTTCAATAAATGTTACATCGTCTTTTGTATGAGGCGCAATAATACTTTTATAAACATCCCATATAGGTGTTTCAACATTGTCCCCCGGAACAACTGACATAAGTGCAACAGGTTTGGAATAAGTATCAAGCGGGAAAAGCTTTAACATAGCTTCTAAAATTTCCGGAACATTGTGTCCGTCAAGACGAACAACTCTCTGTCCTATTGAATGGCATGGAAAATTTCCGTCAGCTATAACGATTTTATCTCCGTGTCCCATTTCCATAAGAATTTTAACCAGCTCCGGTGTGAGAATTTTTGGAATACCCATTAACATAGTTCTAATCTCCTTTAAATAATTATTTTATCGTTTGTGTATTCTGACTGAATTTTTCAAGCTTAATTTTAAAGAAAGTATTTGTCGCAGTTTTCTGATATTTTGGTGAAACACAAAAAGCATCGCCCGTGATTGTCTCAATTTTTTTATCTGTACATTTTGAAACAAATTCGAAATTTATAATTGTACTTTCGTTTACTCTTACAAAGTTTTCGTCCAACGCTTTTAAAAGAGTGTAATAGGAACATATATCAGTGCAGCTTTTGCCGAAAACATAAAAAATTTCAAAAGAGTCCTCTGTATGTGTGATATATACAATTTTGTCAATCATAAGATCGCTGTTCATGATTTCACCTCTCTTTTTTATAAAACTAAGTTTAGTATATTCTACTATATTTTTCGTAAAAAAACAAGTGCTTTTATCTTTTTTTGGAAATTTCTATAATAAAGAACAAAAATAACTCTTTTTTTTGTGCAGATTTTTTTATAGGTTTTTTTGTAGAAAAGTTTCGTTTTGTGTGTTTTTTGTAAGGTTGTTTGTGCAAAGGTGACAAAAAACAAAAATACATTTTGAATAAATTGTGGAATTTTTAAAAAACTCTTTACAAATTATGAAAAAAGATGTATAATCTATGTATATTTAAAAGAGGGTGGAGAGCAAAAAAAAATTAAATACATATTTTCACTGCTTTCCAAAAATATCCCAAGCCAAAAGAAATGGAGAAAATTTAATCATGAAAATCACAGACGTAAGAGTAAGAAAAGTTAATTCAGCCGGAAAGATGA
>CAZZPN010000181.1:0-2782 GCA_964655495.1 uncultured Oscillospiraceae bacterium | reverse complement strand
CTCGCTAATCCTAATATAGATACAGGTATGGGACTCGAGAGAATTGCCGCTATTATGCAGGGAGTTCATTCACTTTTTGAGGTTGATACAGTAAGAAAAGTTCTTGACAGCGTGTGTAAGCTTTGTGACAAGGAATATGGGAAAGACCATAAGACAGATATTTCAATCCGTGTTGTTACCGACCATATAAGAAGTACGGTTTTCCTTGTTTCAGACGGTGTTATCCCTTCAAATGAGGGCAGAGGCTATGTTCTTAGAAGACTTCTTCGTCGTGCAGCACGACACGGAAAGCTTCTTGGAATTAACGATATGTTCCTCACAGGACTTGCAGATGTCGTTATTTCTCAGTCAAAGGATGCTTATCCTGAGATTTCTGAAAATCAGGAATATATTAAGAAAATTATCAGCCTGGAAGAAGAAAAATTCTATAAGACAATAGATTCGGGTATCGTTATTTTAAACGATATTGTAGCAGATATGAAAAAAAGCGGCAAAACTGTGCTTGACGGCGCTTTGGCATTTAAGCTTCACGATACATACGGGTTCCCGCTTGATCTTACAAAGGAAATTGCTGAAGAAAACGGATTTTCTGTTGACGAAGACAAATACAGAGAAGAAATGGAAAAACAGAAAAATCAGTCAAGAGAAGCAAGAGGTGATACCTCGTCTTTGGGCTGGGAAAACGAAATTGCGAAGCTTGTAAAAGAACTTGACGATTGCGAATTTGTGGGATACGATGCGTTAGAATGTGATGCAAAAATAGTTGCGCTTTTTAAAGACAACAAGAGCGTTGATTCAGTTTCAAAGGGGGATAATGCTACTATACTCACAGATAAAACCTCTTTCTATGGTGAAAGCGGCGGTCAGGCAGGAGATAAGGGAGAAATTTTTTCATCTTCAGCTAAATGCAAAGTTTTGGATACAGTAAAATATTCACAATCAAAAACAGGTCATATTGCAGAAGTAACAGAAGGCACTTTGAAGGTTGGCGATATTGTTAAGATGAGTGTCTGCAAAAAGACAAGACTTGCAACTGCAAGAAACCATTCAACAACACATCTTCTTCAGAAAGCTTTGAAAACTGTTCTCGGTGACCATGTTAACCAGGCAGGCTCTTTTGTGAATGCTGAGAGATTAAGATTTGACTTTTCTCATTTTTCATCTATGACAACTGAAGAAATAGTTAAAGTTGAAGAACTTGTAAACGAAGCAATTTTAAGCGCATATGATATAAAATGCGAATATATGAACATCGAAGATGCCAAGAAAACCGGTGCTATGGCTCTGTTTGGAGAGAAATACGGAGATAGGGTAAGAGTAGTCTCGATGGGTGACTATTCAAAAGAGCTTTGCGGCGGTACACACCTTACAAACACTTCTCAGGCAGGTTTATTCAAAATCGTTTCTGAAAGCGGTGTTGCTGCAGGTGTGAGAAGAATTGAAGCTGTTACAGGTGCAAATTATCTTTCATATCAGAACGAAAGAGAAAAAATTCTTGTTGAAACTGCTAAAGCGATGAAGGTTAATAACTTAAACGACCTTGTAAAGAAAACAGAAGAATTTTTAAACGAGCTTAAAGATAAGAAAAACGAAATCGAAAGTCTTAAGCAGGAGCTTTCAAAAGGCGCAGTAAATGATATCGAAAGCAGTATGAAGGAAGTTGGCGGAGTTAAGCTGTTTACTTTCTCATTAGACGGTGCTGAGGCTTCAGAGCTTAAGATGATGGTAGATAATATCCGTGATAAATATAACGGACAGGCTGTTGTAACTGTTATTGTTTCCTGTGCCGATGACAAGATAACATTCGTTGCAGGTGCTTCAAAAGAAGCACTCGAAAAAGGTGCTCATGCAGGAAATATCATAAGAGAAATTACTGCGATAGCCGGAGGAAAAGGCGGCGGAAAACCTGATATGGCTCAGGGCGGCGGAAAAGATAAGGATAAAATCGACGAAGCAATTAAAAAAGCTGAAAGTATCCTTTCTGCACAGATAAATAAATAATCGGGGGTAACAAAAATGAATGATTGCTTATTTTGTAAAATAATAAAAGGTGAAATTCCTTCAAAAAAAGTGTATGAAGATGCCTATGTTTATGCGTTTTGGGATATTTCGCCGACAGCTCCCGTTCATATACTTGTTATTCCGAAAGAGCATATTTCCACACTTAATGACATAAATGAAAAAAATTCGCAGGTGCTTGGAAAGATATATGAAGCAATTCCAAAAATTGCAAAAGAGCAGGGAATAGATGAAAAGGGATATCGTGTTATTTCAAACTGCAATAAAGACGCAGGACAGACAGTTTTTCATATTCATTTTCATCTTATTGGTGGTAGAGAGCTTACATGGCCGGCAGGCTGATGCGAGTGCAAAAAAAGTGTAAAAAAGTTTAAATTTATAAAAAACACTTGACTAAAGATGAAAAAAATAGTATAATCAAAGGAGTGTTTTATTAAAGTGGTGTATGCACCAAAAATTAGGAGGTTAACAAAACATGGCAAAAGGCATTAGTAAAATTGTTGCCACTCTCGTTGTAATTGTACTTTTATGTTATGTTGCAATTTCGGGACTTAGTTTGGGCAGCATGAAAATCGGTCCTGTTTTTGACGATGAACACGGAATAAGAAAAGGATTCGACTTAGCAGGCGGATCGGTTATCGTATATCAGGCAGAAAAAACAGAAGATGGAAAAGAAGCGACAGACGAGCAGATGGCAGTTGCTAAAAGAATTCTCGACGGTCGTTTATCAAGAAAAGGTTATACAGAAGGAACAGTTACAATC
>CAZZPN010000180.1:0-2800 GCA_964655495.1 uncultured Oscillospiraceae bacterium | reverse complement strand
CCCACCGCTTCTTTTGAGGAATGTATTTTTAAAAATTTAAAAACTATATTGAAAAGTCTTAACACAGATATAAAAAGTATTTGTATTTGCTTTGGAAAAAGAGGGGGAGATTATGAAAAATTAAAAAAAATTACAGATATTTGCACAGATTTTACTGACAAGATTTTTATTTCAACGGATGATATTATTGGTTTTGATAAAATAAACACCTATTTTCTTGAGAAAACAGGTGTAGGACTTCTTTATAAAAAAATAGAAACGCTTAATGACTGCGATGTTGTTATAATTTTGAGTGAAAAAATCTGTAATTTTTCCGAAAAAGGCAGGTTTGTAATAAATCTCGAAAAAAATCTGCCGGTATATGGTTGTAATCTCTTATATGATTTTTATGATAAAAGTTGCTTTAGTTTTGAACACATAAACATAAAAAAAGCTTTCTTTTGCGATAACAACGCAGTTTTTTTCAAATTAGAATGGAAAATTATGAAAAAAAGTTGACAAGAATTGAAAAAAGGTGTATAATATAGTGTGAAACTTTATGTACACAAATTAAAATTCATATAATTATCGGAGGTAAAAAATGGCTGATAAAAAGAAAACTATATTAACCAATGAAGGTTATAAAGAAAAAAAAGCACGACTTGAGTATTTAAGAAATTATCTTAAAGTAGATGTGGCGCAGAAACTTAAAGAAGCAAGAAGTCATGGTGACTTATCGGAAAATGCTGAGTATGATGCTGCTAAAAATGAACAGGCAGAAGTTAATGCTGAAATAGAAAAACTTGAAGCAATGCTTAAAAATGTTGAAATAGTTTCAGAAGATGAAATTTCAACAACAAGCGTGGCTATCGGAACTAAGCTTACTGTTGTTGATGTTGAGCTTAAAGAAGAACTTAACATACAGATTGTAGGCTCAAACGAAGTTAATATTTTTAACAAAGACAATGAGATTGATTTACTCAATATGAAAATATCAAACGAATCACCGCTTGGTGCCGCACTTATAGGACATCAGAAGGGTGATACCATTGAAGTTAACGCTGAAAACGGTGTTATAAAATATAAAATCAAAGCTATAAATAAATAAGATTATCGAAAGGAATACTCTAATAATGAGCGAAAACATTAGTATAGAAAATACACAGGAGCTTTCCGAGCTTCTTCAGGTAAGAAGAGACAAGCTCAGCGAGCTTCAAAAAGAGGGAAGAGATCCTTTTCATATTACAAAATTTGAAAGAACACATACCTCTTCCCAGATAAAAGATAATTATACTACCGAAAAAAGAGAACTCACAAAAAGAGGTAGCGATGAAGTTGAAATTATAGATGCAAAAATTTCTTCTTTGGACGGTCAGAATGTTACGGTAGCAGGCCGTATTATGTCAAAAAGAGGCATGGGAAAAGTAGGCTTTATCCATATTGCTGATATTGACGGACAAATTCAGGTTTTTGTAAAAAAAGATATTTTTGGTGAAGAAGAATATAACCGTTTCAAAAAACTTGATATCGGTGATATAATCGGCGCAGAGGGCGAAGTTTTCACAACTCAGACAGGCGAAATTTCAATAAGAGCAGACAAGCTTACGCTTCTTTCAAAATCACTTCTTCCGCTTCCTGAAAAGTTTCACGGACTTTCGGACCCGGACCTCAGATACCGTCAGAGATATGTTGACCTTATAATGAACGAAGATGTGAAGAAAACTCTTGTTGCGAGAAGTAAAATTGTAAGATGTATCCGTCAGTTTATGGACCAGAGAGGCTTTTTAGAGGTTGAAACACCTGTACTTAACACTATTCCGGGCGGCGCTGCTGCAAGACCTTTTATTACGCACCACAACGCACTTGATATTGATATGTATATGCGTATAGCAACTGAGCTTCACTTAAAACGACTTATTGTAGGCGGTCTTGAAAAAGTTTATGAAATCGGCCGTATTTTCCGTAACGAAGGTATGGATATCCGCCATAACCCTGAATTTACAACGATAGAAATATATGAAGCTTATGCTGACTACCACGATGTAATGGACCTTACTGAAGAGCTTATCCGTTATTGTGCAAGAGAAGTTTGCGGAACTGAAAAAATAATGTATCAGGGTACGGAAATTGATTTATCACATTTTGAAAGACTCACAATGATAGATGCTGTAAAGAAATACGCAGGCGTTGACTTTAATGAAATTAAAACAAACGAAGAAGCACAAAAAGTCGCAAAAGAGCATCACCTTGAACTTGAACCTGCAAAAGATTCAAGAGGCGATATAATAAACCTTTTCTTTGAAGAATTTGTTGAAGACAAGCTTGTTCAGCCAACATTTATTATGGATTATCCTGTTGAAGTTTCACCACTTGCAAAAAGAAAACCGGAAGCACCTGAACTTACAGAAAGATTTGAGGTGTTCATTACAAGTCGTGAAATGGGGAATGCCTTTTCTGAGCTTAACGACCCAATTGACCAAAGAGCAAGATTTGCTCATCAGGCAGAACTCAGAGCTGCAGGCGACGATGAAGCAAATCTCATTGATGAAGATTTCTTAAATGCTCTTGAATACGGTATGCCACCAACGGGCGGTCTTGGTATCGGTGTTGACAGGCTCGTTATGTTACTCACAGACAGCTACTCAATAAGGGATGTAATTTTGTTCCCCACAATGAAACCGTTGGATAAATAAGAATCTCACAAATGGCTTAAATACTGGGTTTGTGGCATTTTGAATGTTAAATTTACTACGCCAATTTGTGCATAGGAACGAAAAAAGCAATTAATCTTATGTAAAATTTTAAGAGTTACACTCATTAT
>CAZZPN010000179.1:0-2807 GCA_964655495.1 uncultured Oscillospiraceae bacterium | reverse complement strand
TAATATATACGACACAAACCCACCTGAAAATGGTGGGTTTGTCAGTAGTCTGAACCTTGAAAACACTATGTTTTCAAGGTCTGTTAGTAATTTTCAATTTTAGCTAGATATTAAGGAATACAACTGAAATGATACCAAGTATCAAGCCGATGTTTTGTGCAACGGATAATTTTTCATTATATAAAAATCTTGACACAGCTGCTGTTGCAATTATTCCGCCTGCTGATATAAGCGGAAACATAACTGAGGCTGGGATTGTGTTTGATAATATCATAACAAATAGATTTACAAGTCCGTTGGCTAAGCCGCATATAATCATCCACTTTAAGCCACCTGTTATTGAGCATTTAATATCTGTCTTTTCTTTAAAAAACGACATAATAAAAAGAATTACTGTTACAAAAAAGAGTGCAATACACATAAATTCGTTTTTATACGCTCCGTTGTGTGCAGTTTGCTGAAGCTTCTGAACTGTTGAACACATTCCGTTGCCTAAAAATGCCAAAAATACATATATTCCCCATTTAAGTGTTATAGCTTTCTTTTCTTTTTTAGATTCTTTTTTTATGTTTATAAGCAGTAAACTTACAAATAAAAAAACTAGTCCGATAAAAAGACTTGGGCTTGTCGGCTCATTTAAGAAAAGCATTCCCCAAAATGTTGGAATAATTAAAGAATATGAAATTATAAGAGATGTAAGCGCTAAAGAGCCACTTGCGATTGCAAGAAAAGAAAATACAGTTCCTACTCCGTAGCTTATTGCAAATAAAATTGAATATGAAAGTATTCCGATTTCAAATTTGAAACCTTTTAATCCCATAAGGAAGAACAGAGTTCCCGCACAAAGTGAAGATACTGCAGCAAATGTATATGCACCGCCACCTATTTTCATATTGTAAGCTTTTTTTACTACACTTTGAAGTGAAACCCCTGCAATCACCAAAATCAATAATACACTGTTTAAAAAATTCATTTTCTTAATCTCCCTCCTGTTTCTTTTGATCTGTAATAATTATACTTTTTTATAAGAAAAAGTCAATGAACATTTTTCCTTTTATATTGCACTTTTTTCCTTTTTCGGGAACAATATGTAAAATATTGTTGACAAGTTTGCAAACACAAAGTAAAATGAGAATGGGGTGTGAGTATTATGAAAATAGAGTACAATAAAGAAAAATTAAAACGGATTTTAGATGATTTGTATCAGCTAATGGGTATTAATATGGCGATTGTTGATGTTGATTTCAACTACATATATAAAAGCGGGAAGGTATATGAGTTTTGTGAAAAAATTCAAAGTTGCAAAAATGGAAAAGAAAAATGTTACTGTTCTGATATGGATATGCTGAAAAAATCCGCAGAAGAAAAACGATTTATCTCCCATAAATGTCATGCTGGGTTGATTGATTCTGTTGTTCCTGTTATAAAGGATAATTTTGTTGTCGGCTTTGTTGTAATAGGAAGAATACGCTCTGGTGATAAATTTGAAGAAATCAGTCGCAATATTAGCTGGCTTAACTATAAATATGAAGAAATGGAAAGCTCCTATAATAACCTGAAGTACCTTTCTGATGTACAGATAGAAAGCCTCAGCAATCTGATTTCGCATATTATTTTTGAAAACGCAATAGAACTTGTTGGGAATGATTTTTGCCATAAGGTTACTGAATATATAGATGAAAACTTATCTGAAAAATTAAGTGTTTCACAGCTTTGCTCTGTTATGCTTATGTCTAAGAATGTACTTTATAAAAATTTTCATAGATATTTCGGATGTTCGGTAAACGATTATATTTTATCACAACGCATAAAAAAGGCACAAGGCCTTATTTTGAATACTGATGAGAAAATTCATAACATCGCACTCAGTACAGGCATATCTAATTACACATATTTTTGCCGTATCTTTAAAAAGAAGACCGGTTTTACACCAACAGAATACAAGAAAAAATATTCAAGATTTTAAAATTAATTTTTTTTAAATTTATTTCTGTATTCTAAAGGTGTGATAGAGTGTGTTTTTTTGAAAAGACGGTTGAAATAAGTTACATTATTAAAACCTACACGATATGAAATATCTATTATTGAATATTCTGTTCCTAAAAGAAGACGGGTAGCATTTTCAATCCTCTTTTTATTTATATACTCTCTTATACTGAGATTTGTTTTAGCTTTAAAAAGTCTGCCGAGATATTGTTTGTTATAGTGGAAAAAATCAGCAGTTTTTTCAATATCAAAATCAAATTCAATATTTGCGTTTATATAGTTTTTTAAATTGTTTATAAGAGAGTCGTTATCATCTGATGAGTATTTTTCAAAAAGGATTCTGATGTAGGATTCAATTATGTCTCCCAAAATATTACATTTATCAAAAGTAAAATTTTTTTCCATTGAATCAATAAAAAATATATTTTTTCCGATTTTCTGCTTTATCTTTTTATATCCTTTTTCTGTGTCAAGAATGTTACCAACGAAAATTATACATGCAACGGTATCATCAATAACCACCGGATGAAGATATTCATATATTCCGTTTATACATATTCCTCCAAATGGTTTTTTTTCTGTCAAAGCTTTATTTATAGCAAGATTTCTGCAGGCGTAGCATCTTTTGAAACCGTTTTTTCCCAAAGTTTTAAATTCTGAACATATTTTCGAAGAATGAATGGTATGGCTTTTTGGCAATAAACATTTCTTGTTGCCGTAATTATCAAGAAATAAAATACTGATATGAAGATTTGTTCCATATTGAAGTGATGTAATAAAATCGTATAGATTTCTATATTCCATATTGAACTCCTAAAACA
>CAZZPN010000178.1:0-2811 GCA_964655495.1 uncultured Oscillospiraceae bacterium | reverse complement strand
AGTGCTCGTGTATGTAAACAGATACCTTGTTATGTCTTCTTCAGGCACACAAGGCGTTCCTTACAGCGAAAATAATCTGGTGCATAGCGTTGTTGAATATATAAATGAGCATATGCTTGAAGATATAAACTTAGATGAAATTTCTTCAATTCATTATGTTTCAAAAAACCATTTGTGCAGAATTTTTAAAAAGCAGACGGGTACTACCGTTATAAATTACATAATAGTAAGAAGAATTGCCGAAGCAAAGAAATTTTTGAGTGAGGGGTATGATGTTAAAGAAACCTGTGAAAAATGCGGTTTTAATGACTACTCACACTTTATAAGAACTTTTCGTAACATCGTCGGAGTGCCGCCAAAGCAGTACATAATGAGAAAAGAAAGGTAAAATAAGATGCCATACGAGGATATATATAAGGATAAGCTTATAATAAAGCTTATGATACTTTATGCGGTCAGGGAATATAAAAAACCGCTTTCAAACTCGTTACTCACAAAGCTTGTAACTGAAAATAACGAGATCGATTTTTTTGATTTACAATATGCAATTTCGGAGCTTGTTAAAGTTGGCGATTTATACGGCTTTGAAGAAGACGGACTTCATTTATACCGACTTAACCGTGAGGGGCAGGACAGTATTGATTTTTTTGAAAACAAAATTCCTCTTGTGCTTCGCAACAGAATAAGAAAAAGTGTAATTAAGCAGAAAGAAAACGAAAAACCGATTACTGATGTTATCACAAAAACCGTTCCCGAAGGTGATGGCTTTTTGGTAAGCGTAAAGGTGCTTGAAGACGGGATAGAACAGTTTGGAGTTAATATATTTGCAGCATCTAAGGAAACTGCGAAAATAACCGGTGAATACTTTAAACATAATGTAGAAAGTATATATCAGTTTGTAAATAAAAATATAGGCGAAATAATGTAGCTGTTATAAAAAAAGAAGTGTTAAGAATGAAAAATGAGAAAATAAGAAAAATGACAATGTGTGCGCTGTTAACCGGGTTTACATGTCTTTTTACAATGATAGCAATCCCTGTTACCGGAATTGGATATATTAATGCCGGAGATTGCTTTGTCATAATATCAGCATGGCTTTTAGGACCGTATTACGGAGTATTTGCGGCGGCTGTGGGGTCTTCGCTTTCAGATTTATTTTTGGGATACGGAATTTATCTGCCTGCAACATTTATAATAAAAGGACTTATGGCGTTTGCATTTTTCCTCTTATATGAGAATTTATCAAAAATAAACAAAAGAGTTTCGTTTATAATAAGTGCGATTATAGCTGAAATTATTATGGTTTTGGGCTATTTTCTCCATGCGTTTCTTATTTTGGGAGAAGGATGGGGGGCAGTTGCCACAATATTTGCAAATTCAATTCAAGGTATTTTTGGAATAATAAGCTCACTTCTTCTTATGAGTGTTTTAAAAAGAATAAAAAGGTAAAAAAACAAGGTCTGCCTCTAAAAAAATTAGAGACAGACCGTTTTTATCATTAAATTATTCTTCTTCCCAAGAATGATAGATGTTCTGTACATCATCATTTTCTTCTAAAATATCAATGAGACGCTGCATATTTGTAATGTCTTTTTCGTCAGTAAGCTTTGTATAATTATCAGGTATTTTTGAAACTTCGGCTTCGAGTATTGTGTAGCCTTTTTCTTCAACAGCTTCTCTTACTGCACTGAAATCTTCAGGTGAAGTTGTTATTTCGTAACATTCATCCATAACTTCAAAATCTTCAGCGCCCATTTCCAATGCTTCCATTGTCATTTCGTCATCGTCCATTGAATCTGTTTTTTCGATAACGATTATTCCAAGCTCTTTGAATGACCAGCTTACACAGCCTGTTGCACCCATATTTCCGCCGAATTTATCAAATGCGTGGCGAACATCAGCAGCAGTTCTGTTTTTATTATCTGTAAGCGTTTCAACTATTACAGCAACGCCTGACGGTCCGTAGCCTTCATATATGATTTCTTCGTAGTTTGATGTGTCTTCACCGCCGGCAGCTTTTTTGATACAACGCTGCACATTATCTGATGGCATATTGTTTGCTCTTGCTTTTGCAATTATATCCTTAAGTCTTGAGTTGATAGATGGATCAGGTCCGCCGGATTTAACAGCAACGGCGATTTCTCTTCCAAGCTTAGTGTAGATTTTTGCTTTCTGTGAGTCTGATTTTTCTTTTTTGTGTTTAATGTTTGACCATTTTGAATGTCCTGACATTTTTAAATTCTCCTTTATTATAACTTTTTCGTGTATCTACTTGTTAAGAAGCTTTTGTACTTCTTCAACAAAGGTGTTGACATCTTTAATCTGTCTGTAAACAGATGCAAATCTTACATAGGCAACCTCGTCTATACCTTTTAATTTTTCCATAACAAGCTCTCCGATGACGGAGCTTTCAATTTCGCTGTTAAGGCTTCCTGAAATAGCAGTTTCAATTTCGCTTACAGCTTTATCAATAACTTCGCTGCTTACAGGTCTTTTTTCGCATGCACGCACAATTCCCATCGCAACCTTCTGTCTGTCAAAGCGGACTCTTTCGCCGTTTTTCTTTATAACCATAACAGGAACAGTTTCTATGCGCTCAAAAGTGGAAAAACGCTTTTCGCATTTTATACATTCGCGTCTTCTTTTTATTGAGTTTGATTCTTCTATCGGTCTTGAATCAACAACTTTACTTTCTTCGTAGCCGCAAAAAGGGCATTTCATTATATTTCACATCCTTCTGAATGTTTTTTATGTATAAATCTGAAAAAAGCCTTGTCATACGACAAGGCTTTTTTAGTGGCAGGGGTAGAG
>CAZZPN010000177.1:0-2828 GCA_964655495.1 uncultured Oscillospiraceae bacterium | reverse complement strand
ACCCGAAGGCGTACAAAGGTACGCCGAGAGGCGAAGTTTGTTCGTAGCAAAAAGGCATAAAAATAAAATAAAAAACGAATAAATTGAATTTTTTGACATAAATATCAAAAAATTAACTGTTTGCACTTACTTTGTTCAAGTTTTTCCGCCTTTTTGCGTTCTGGACTTTTTTACATTCCCTTTTTCATTATTCGCCGTAAATATCTTTTCTTGCGCCTTCAATAAGATTAACAGCATTGTTATACATCATATCTTCTACATCCTGCTTAGTCATACCGAGTTTTTCGCAAGCACGCTTGAATGCGAGAAGCTCTTCATAAGCGAAGAAAGTAATCTTTTTGCCTTCTTCTTCTGAAACTTCGCGAAGATGCGGATCACCATAAGGATCATGGTAAAGTCCCGGCGGTACAAGATTGACATATGTTCCGTTTTCTTCGATACGGTGTGTACGCATACGCAAAATAGGCATATCTGTACCAAACATTACATGTTTAGGACCACATCTCTTAATAACCTCTGTAATAGCATATTCGCAAGAGTTAGCGCAGAAATCGTACATTGTTTCCGGCTCTTGTGTAAGATAGTCAAACGCATCGCCAACATCTTCTTTTGTATATGCTCTGCCGATATGTGCTACTATAAGACGGAGTTTAGGGAATTCTCTTCTGATTTCTAAAATCTGCTGAATATTAACCTGGTCTTTAAGACGACCGTCTCTTGGAATATGGCACATACATATAGCACCCATTTCGTTAAGTCTTGCGAGCTGATGCTTCGGGAAAAAGTCAAAAATACGGATTTCTTTAGTAGGTATGTACGAAGCTGAACGGCTCAAATAAGACTTGACACCTAAGAAACCACCTTCTCTGATTTTCTGCTCGAGCTCATCGGCAGACTGTGTCGGAACTGAATAATAAAGCGCCGGCCAACCTGTTTTTTTGGAAACCTCTGAAAGATACGCATTATTTTTTTCAAGGCCTGTTTTTCCGCTTATAAACATAAGCGCTTTAACATCCTTTCCCGGAAACATTAACCTATATGTTTCCTGAAGGTCCTCTATAGGATTTTCCTTTGCAACCGTAGAAGTCCAGGTAACTGTTCTTTTTGGTGCATTTGCGAGAGCCGGGTCAAAAAATTCCCTTTTATACACATGTGTATGAACATCAAGGATTTTATCAGGTAAAAAGTCTTTTAATTCTTCTTCCCATACTTTTTTATCATATTCTGTTACTTCAAATAAAGCCATTTTTAATTCCTCCTTTTTTCAGATAAGATTTTTGCCGTCTTCAACAGCTAAATCTCCCTCTAAAATTACTTTTTTGATATTAACCATATCATCAATAATAATTAAATTAGCCATCTTTCCTGCTTTTAAGCTGCCAACTTTGTTGTCAATCTCTAAAAGCTGGGCCGGGTTCAAACTTGCCATTCTTATTGCATGGCACAAGCCATAGCCTGTGTGTGTCATCATATTGCGCACACCGTTGTCCAAAGTCATAAGACTTCCTGCTAATTTTCCCTGATCATCATAATTGAGGTCAGGACCATACCAGATGCCCAATTCTTCGTTATTTTTATAATCTGTATTTGCTTCTTTTGTGGTATGATCGGAGATTAAGCAAACTCTCTCAACACCTTTTGTGCGGACAATCATCTTTATAAGTCCGGGCGGAACATGAATACCCACCTCATCACAGATTAATTCTGCATACATATCCGGGTCATAAAGGCAAAACTGATCTCCGCCTGCACCGGGAGTTCCCTGTGCACGACCTTTTGACTGACCTGCATCCGTAATATGAGTACGCACTTTAACACCGTAAGGCTTCAGCTTCTGAATGTTCTCAAAAGTAGCACTTGAATGACCGTGTGCAAAAATTGCTTTTGGTGTATGCTCCTTTGCATACATCATAAATTCTTCGATATTTTCTCTGTTAGGGTCAATCGCCCATACTCTTACCATATCTCCGAAGCTATCAATCAAATCAACATAGTCGTCTTTCTCGATTGCGCCACTCCATTTAATCTGGCTCTGGAAGCTTCCACTAAGGTTCATGAAAGGACCTTCCATATATAATCCGTCCATAACTCTGCCTGCGCCAACCTTTGATTCTTCTCTGATTTTAGCCGCTGCTTCAATCATAGTTTCTTTTGTCATAGAATGATAAAAAGTAGGAAGAACGGTAGTTGCACCGTGCTTTAAGAAATATTTTGAAGCTTCTGTCGGGTTTTCGTAAAACCAATATTCCCTGCAACCGTGATTATGAATATCAATAAGTCCCGGTGCAGTATAAAGACCGTTTGCGTCATAAACTTCGCAATCAGCCGGAATTTCTACTTCATTTTTCCAGCCTACCTGAACGATTTTTCCGTCCTCATAGGTTAAAGCGCCGTCCCAGATGATGCCATCTTCCATAACCAATTTAGTATTAATTATCGCTTTCATTATAATCCCTCGCTTTTCAAGTGGGGATAGATAAAAATGTTCAGAATGGACAAACCACGCCCAAGCTGTGCTTGGGGGCACCCGAAGGTGTACAAAGGTACATCGAGAGGCGTGGTTTGTTCATAGCAAAAAAGAATTTTTTTGGGTAAAGTCTTGAAAACTTGAATTTTAGTTCTCATGTTTTTTAGTTCTTTTTTGCGGTCTGGGCGTTTTTAGCATCCCCGAAATTTTTAAAGAGCATATAAATCCATTGGCTCAATCGGACGCGCCATTTCTTCACTAACATAGATTGTACCCTTTGTCAACTGATAAATTGATGCAGGAACTTCCATGCAAACCGGTCCGTAAAGCTGTAAACGAGAAATCATTCTTTCCCACGAAG
>CAZZPN010000176.1:0-2857 GCA_964655495.1 uncultured Oscillospiraceae bacterium | reverse complement strand
GAGAAATTGTAATTTCCTCTGATAAACCTGCAAATGTTATTTATACAAAAAAAGACGGTTTATCCGAGCAGGAGTATGAGCTTATTATAAACGAAAGCGGTGCCGAAATTTTTTATTCTTTTGAGCATGGTGCTTTCTACGCAACACAGACACTTTGTCAGCTTATTAATATGGAAAAAACGCCGTTTGTTGAAATAAAAGATGCTCCGCTTCTTTTAAACAGACAATTTTCACTCGACATAAGCCGGGGAAAAATTCCTACAATGAAGCATTTTAAAGAAATAATTGATTATGTTGCAATGGCAAGATACGATGTTCTTACCTTGTATTACGACAGAATAGTTTTTCAGTTTCCAAGTCTTGAAGGTCTTTGGGAAGATAATGCTATAACAATGGATGAGTTATGGCAGATAAAAAAATGGTGTAACGAAAAGTTTATAAAAATGTATATAAATGTAGAAGCTTTCGGACATCTTGAGAATTTCTTAAAACACGACCGCTTTAAGCATTTGTCAAATTCTTTGGATGAAAACAATCCGGGAATGGACTTAAACCCTCTTGACCCAAAATCATTGGAATTTGTTGATATGATGCTTTCTGATGTAATGCCTTTCTGCGATACTGACTATATTGCTGTAAGTGTCGATGAGGTTCATTCACTTGAAACAGGAAAATCAAAAGACGAAGTTAAAAAGCGCGGAAAAATGGTTGTATATATGGAGTATGTTAATAAGCTTTATAAGCTTGTAACAGAAAAATACCATAAAATACCTAGATTTTCCGGGGATATGTATCTTAAAAGGACAATGACAGACGAAGAAATTTTAGACCTTTTAAAATTATTCCCAAAAGATGCGATAGCAGGGGACTGGGGATACGAATCTGAGTATGAGTATCATAGATTTGACAGAAATAACAGATTACTCAAAGAAGCAGGAATAAAATTTGAAAACAAAGCAAGTACCGGTGTTTTTTCACAATATGTTCCAAGAACTTATAACCAGACTTTAAATGCTGAGGTTTCTTGTCGTCAGGGCTATGAACACGGTGCTTACGGCGTTTCCACTTCAACATGGGGAGATGATGGTAATTCACAGTTTTTTGTAATGGAGCTTGGCGGACTATTTACTTTTGGTGCAACTGCGTGGAACTATAAGGATTTTCAGCTTTCCTATGTTCATGAATATATGGATAAGTATGTTTTTAAAACCATAAAGGGAAGCCTTGCAAGAACTATTGCCGGCTTTGGCGATGCCGCTTGGTACACAAAGGGGAAATCTCCCGATACAAATATGTTTGCATCTGTGTTTAAATCTGTTCCGTATAATTCCACACTTTTTTGGAACGGATATCATGCTCATACAGGAATAAACTCGATACATATATATGATTTGGTGGATGAATACGGCTGTACAATGGCGCTTGAGCATGTCGAAAATTCAAAACTCAAATTAAATAATGTTGAATTTGTGTGTGAAGATGCAGAAGTTGTAAAAGAAAAAATTGCACTTAATTTAGAAATGTTTGAACTTGCAATAAGAGTTTCGTATTTTAAGCTTTGTATTCTTGTAACAAAAGATTATGAAACTGCAAAATCTCTTGCACCAAGTATAAATTCTTGCTTCGATGATATACTTGAAAATTTCCATAGATTGTGGGTTACAGAGAACAGAGATGTTCTTTCCGAAAGATTTCTTAATGGTCTGAAGAAAAAAAGAGATGATTTTTGTGAATGTTTAAAAACAATATAGTATAAAATCAAGACCACCCGTTTTTACGAGTGGTCTTTTTTGTATATAAAATTATTTTTTTTCATCTACATAGTCCTTTAATAAAAGGTAAGCATCAATTCTTCCTGTTGTTAAAAATAAGTCCCAGAATAAGTCTTTCTTTTTATCTTTTGTCTGTTTTTTTATTTCTGTTAGTAATACTTCTGTTACTTTCATATCTGTTCTTACCTTTCTTTTTAAAGTCTTTTTCTGAATATATTTTTATCTTTTAATTTTTTTATTATAACACTTTTATGAAATTGTCATATATTGTTATTGAATAAAGAGAAAAGGAGCGAGAAAAATGAAATCTGATTCATCATTACTTTTTTTTATACTTGTTTTCTTAATTTTATTTTATTAATCATATAAACATATTGGCATAACATAATTTTTAAGGCTGTATCATATTATTTAATAAAAATGAGAATATAAAAATGATGCAGCCTTAATTTTTTAAAATTAAGGAGGATTAATATGAACGATTACTCAAAAATCAAAAATATGTTTGCAGGCGTAGATTCCAAAAAGCTTGAAGAAGCAATAAAAAAGGCTGAAGTTCTTTCTAAAAATCCAAAAATATACGAAGCTTTTTCAAAGACAGATTCAAAAAAAATTGCTTCAATTATTGCAAATATGAGTGGTGATGACAGAAAGAGACTTATAAATGAAATTTTAAGTCCCGACAACGCTGAGCTTATAAAACTGATAAAAAATTATTTGTAAATTAAAAAAAGGATTGGAGGTATAAATATTGGCTGATTTTGACAAAGACGGTCTTATGAATATTCTAAATAGTATAATCGGTGAAAACAAAACTTCGGACACGAACAATGTAGAAAACGAAAATAAAGACTTTTCTTCGTATTCTGCAAATCCTGAACTTCTTAATACTGCAGAAATTATGACAAAAATGACATCTGTGATAGATAGAATGAACAGATGTAAAAACAATAGGGAATTTGTGCTTCTTTCTGCGTTAAGACCGTATATGAGGACTGCAAGGAGAGGGCGGATAGATGCTTGTCTTAAGGTTTTGCAGGTTATAAATGTGTTTAACGATATGAATAAAGAAAGTTAGGTGATAT
>CAZZPN010000175.1:0-2875 GCA_964655495.1 uncultured Oscillospiraceae bacterium | reverse complement strand
TGAAGCTGCTGACATAAAATACGGTACAGAAACACCACTTGTTCAGCTTGATTTCGGAAAAGCTGCTTCGGCAATCTGCTTTGACCTTAATTTTGACGAGCTTTTATATAAATATCAGCCGCAAAATCCCGACCTTATTGTTTTTTGTTCAATGTATCACGGGGGACTTCACCGTCAGGCACAGTGGGCGTATACTTGCCGCAGTTATTTTATCGGTGCGATATCGGGGAAACAGTGTACAATTTTGAACCCATACGGTGATGTTATAGCAGCTTCAACCAACTACACAAATTACATAAGTGCAAAAGTTAATTTTGATTATGTACTATGTCACATTGATTATAACTGGGAAAAAATTCAGGCTGCAAAAAATAAATATAAGGATGCACTTACCGTATATGATCCAGGTTATGTAGGCTCACTTATGCTTACATGTAACATTCCTGATATCACAGTTTGGGATATTATATCGGAATTTGAAATTGTGTCTCTTGACGAATATTTAAAAAGTGCGAGAGAACACCGCGAGGCAAATTTTTAATTTAAAATGAATTGACAAAATTAAAGGAGACTAAAAATGCGTTTAGGAGTAATTACAGATGAGGTTTCTCAGGATTTTAATGAAGCACTATTGTTTGCAAAAAGGTTTGAGCTTGAGTGTGTTGAACTGCGTTCAGCCTGGGAAAAAGGACCTTTTGATTATGAAAAAGAAGATATAATAAAATTAAAAAAGCTTTCTGATGAATATAATATTCCAATTACAGCGGTTTCATCACCTATGTTTAAGTGCGAATACAGTATAGAAAATATAAAAAAATATCAAGAAGCTTTTAAAAAATTACTTGAATACACTTGCTTTTTAGGTGCAGATAAAATAAGATGCTTTGACTTTTTTAAAAATGAAAATGTCACTCACGAAATGATAATAGAAGCATATCAGAAACCTTATGAGCTTTGTGAAAAGGCAGGTATCACCATAGCGATTGAATCAGAGCCAACAACAAATTCGGGCTGTTGCAAGGAAATTTCAGAGCTTGTAAAAGCTTTTAACAAACCATATTTCAAGGCACTTTATGATCCGGGTAACAACATTTATTCAACCGATGAAATCCCTTACCCTGACGGGTTTGAATTTGTTAAGGATATATTCTGCCATGTACATATAAAGGATGCAATAAGAACACCCAATGGCACAGTTGGAGAATGTGTAGGCAAAGGAAGTGTAGATTATGAAGGACTGTTTAAAAGACTTCATAAAATCGGATATGACGGCGATATAATGCTTGAAACACATTATCGCATTCCGGGTACAGCTAAGCTTGACGACGCTACACTTGTTAATCCGAAGGGAAGCGCAATTTCCGAAAATGGTTATGAAGCAAGTGCATTATGTATGGAAGAGCTTAAAAATATTATCAGAAAGACCATGCAATAGAGAAGGAAAAAATATATTTATAGAATAAAAGGGGACAATAAAATGATGAAAAAAGCAAATATTGCAGTTATAGGCTGCGGCGGACTTGCTCAAAGTCAGCACATTTCAAATCTTATCCAGAGTGAAAAAACAAATCTTTGTTGTTTGTGTGATGTGAATGAGGAAACATTAAAGGATCTTGCAAAAAGATTTCCGCATATTCCAACAGAGAATGATTACAAAAAGGTACTCGCAGACCCAAATGTTCAGGGCGTTGTAATTGCTACAAAGGAAGCACAGCATGTACCGCTTACAATAGAGGCTCTGAAAGCAGGGAAGCATGTTTATGTAGAAAAACCTTTGGGCGACACACCTGAAGAATGTGCAGAAGTAATGAAGGTCGAAAAAGAAACCGGAAAAAAAGCTTTAGTCGGTATGAACAGAAGATGCGCACCTGCTTACAGAGATGTAAAAGCTATACTTGACAGAAACGGCGGTATGAAATCGGCATATTACCGTATAGCAGATGAATGGGTAATGAGAAAAAATGCTACTGATTATATTGGTAGACGAGTACTTATAGAGTGTTGTCATATAATAGATATTTTGCGTTTCTTTGCAGATGATTCTGATGTTAAATCGGTATATTGCTACAGTCCGCGAATGGATGAAGAAAATATCGTTATTCAGTTTGAAAACGGCTCAAGTGCAATGCTCTTTTCAACGGGCTATGCACCGAGAGAAACACCAAAGGAGCATTTGGAAATTACAACAGACTTTGGGTTTATAACTGTTGATGATTTTTGTGAACTTCACACTTTTGGTATGCCGGGTGAAGTGGAATGTAAATATTACAAGGGCAGAAGCCATGTTGAACATGATTATCTTCAGTCCTTATGGTATGCAAACGAAGGCGTAAAAGCAGATATTGCTATGAGAAAATTCATAGTTGAAGAAGAAGCAAGAAAAGAAGCTTTGGAGAAAGAAAGAATTGCAAACGGCGAAGAAAAATCACCATACAGCTTCCATGAGCTTTATCTTTACTACACCAATTACGGTGTTGATAAGGGCTGGCTTTCCGCGATCGAACATTTTGCAGATGTTATACTGGATGGTGTTACTCCCGAGATTGCAACAGCAACAGATGCATACAAGGTTTCAAAAATTGTTGATGCTATAAATGAAAGTATGAAAACAGGTATGCCCGTTGAGGTTAAATAAGCATTAAAAAAATATTAGTGGTAATTAATACAGATATTTTTATAAGGACAGAACCCGTTTATGCAGACAAGACAAAAAAGCATACCACGGTAAGTTAATGGCACTAAACAACAAACTGACTTCGTAGTTAATACGGAGTCTTTTTTGTTGTACAACAAAAAAGAACGCAATTTTGCGTTCTTTTTTTGGAGGCGCCACCCAGATTTGAACTGGGGATCAAGGTGTTGCAGACCGCTGCCT
>CAZZPN010000174.1:0-2878 GCA_964655495.1 uncultured Oscillospiraceae bacterium | reverse complement strand
AAAAGAAGTTTTAACAGTAGAAAACAAGTCGCTTCCTGCAGGAATACAATGGCAGAAGCCGTTTATAAAAACAGTTCATTTGTTTAAAGATGATATAATAGTTATGACATCAGACGGTGCTATGGAAGCATTACCCGATAAAAACTGGATAAAAAATATACTTAAAAAGAATATTACAAAGGACCTTAATGAATGTATCGACCTTATTTATTCAGTTGCACAGCAGGACAGCGATAAAAAAGATGATGATATAACTGTTTTAGGTATAAAAATTGCATAAAAAAAGTTCGGCACATTGCCGAACTTTTTTTATAGATTTTTGTTAGTTTTATCGTTTTTTATATTATCCCAAGGCAAAACATCGCCATCTTCTCTTAAATACTCCAATATATCTGCTACGCCCTGATTTTTATAAGAGCTTACACGAAACACTTTTTTACATCCTGCAAGTCTAAGCCACTTCTCTGCCCTGTCAACATTTGCATTCTCGTGGTCGCATTTTGTTACAATGCCTATAACCTCTCTGTTAGCAGAGGCAGTTACACACGGCGGATATAATGAATACGGCTCGGTTGCACTTAATAAAAGCCCAACAACATCCGCTTCATAAGCATAAAGTGCTAACGCTCTTCCTAGATGCTGGGTCTGTGCATATTCCCCGGGAGTATCAATAACAACATCGTAATGATTTATGTACTGAGTTTTATGATATTCAATTTTTTCTCCACGAAGTGCCTGGGTAAGTGTTGTTTTACCACATTCACTTCTGCCCATAAGAATTATTTTTTTCATTTTGGTTATTTCTCTTTTTTAGGTTTTAGTTATCGGACAAACAGTGAAGCCCAAAGTTTCTTTAAAGTAATCGTTTATCGCTTTAAGTGCGGCTTCTACCTCGCTTACACTTCCGGTAACAATAAGTGTACCTGAAAAACGGTCAACAAAACCAAGAACCACATTTGCAGCTTTGGTAGCTATATCACCTGCTATAACAGCAGTTTCAGCAGGACTTGTTGTCATAAGTCCGATGGCAGTTCTTGAATAGTTGACAGCCGGGTCTAATCCCAGCTTAGTATATATTTCATTATCGGGATTTGCAATAACATGAGAAATTGTAATCTGTTTGCCGGGAACAAGTTCCTGAACAATACGAAGCTTATCTCTGTTATTTCCTGCAGATAAGATGTTTTCAAAATCCATAAGCTTATACCTCAATATACAATAATACATTAGTATTATAGCACTATTTTTTCATTTTGTAAATAGATTTTTAAAAAAGTTTAGAAAAAAGTTCCGTTTTTTTATAAATTTACATAAATTGATATAAAGTGGGGGTGAAAATATGAGTAATCTTAATTTAAGAAGATTTTCAAATAAGCTCTCTTATAAGCTGAAAATATTAAATGCAGGCGGAAAAATTTTATTTTTTGTGTTTTTCGGTTTTATTATTTTCTTTATTTATACATATAACATGAATATAAAGCCTGTTTTATATGAGCTTGGCTCATCACGAGCTGCACTCGTTGGGCAAAATGTGATAAACACTGCAGTTGAAAGCGTTTTTTCCAAAAATGATGCTTTGGGAAATGATATCATAACTATCGAAAAAGATTCACAAGGCAAAATTACTGCAGTAATTCCTGACTTAAAAGAAATGAATAAGCTTAAAGCAAAAATTGCAATTGAAATCAATGAAGAAATGAAAAAGACAACAAATTCAAGAATTTCAATCCCAATCGGAACCTTAAGTGGTGTTCCTTATCTTTCAAATTTAGGTCCCAGAATAAATTTTAATCTTATCCCCTACGGTAGAACTCAGATTGACTTCAACACAAGCTTCACTCAGGCAGGAATAAATCAGACACGACACGAGATAAGCGTTAATGTGAAGCTTACAACAGCACTTCTGATTGCAAACAGACAAACAACAAGTACAAAAATAGAAACCTCTGTTCCTGTGTGCGAAACTATCGTTATCGGGGATATCCCGCAAAGCTACACAAATTTTGTTACTGATGAAGAGCATCACAGAGATGACGCAGTAAATATGCTTGATTAGCGTGCTAATAACACACTTTGTTTATATTTCAAAAATCAAGATGATATTACGTAGAAATCTTTGCAGGTACGCCTATATATGTACCTGGTGTAACTATATTTTTTACTACAACTGCTCCTGCACCTATCATACAATTATCACATATTGTGATTCCATCTCTAACAGACGCTCCTACACCTACCCATGTTTTTTTACCAATTGTAACATTACCCGCCAGCATAGTTCCAACCGAAATATGTGAAAATGATTCTATAATATTATCATGCTCTACAGCTGAATTTGTATTTATAATGCAATGCTTACCGATTTTTGAACAGGCGTTAATCACTGCATTTGCTGATACAACAGTCCCCTCACCGATAGTGGTGTTCGTTTGTGATATAACTGCATTAGGGTGTATCGCCGTGTACCATTTAGCGTCGAACATTGATGCTACAATTCTTTCACGAGCTGAAGCATTTCCAATCGCAACAATAAAATGAGCGTCTATAAATTTTTTGTATTCTGTGTCCGTACCTAAAACAGGCTTTCCTAAAAAAGATGTCAATTTCTTATCACTTGTCAAAAAACCAATTAAATTATCTTTACTAAGCTTAATAATATCTGCAACAACTTTTGCGTGTCCACCAGTTCCAATAATAATTACATTTTTCATATCTTATCCTCCGTAAACCAAACAATATTAATTTCAATACTCACAAATTTATATTATTTAATCTAATTATACTCAATTTGTTGAGTATTGTCAATAGGTTAAGTATGATAAAATAAAAAAAAGAGGTGATAAATTTTGATTAGTTACAAACCTTTTTACGAAACACT
>CAZZPN010000173.1:0-2897 GCA_964655495.1 uncultured Oscillospiraceae bacterium | reverse complement strand
CCTTTCCCAAAATATCAAGGGTGTATTTTTCATTTTTGCCTTCTATGACAACCTGATTTATCTTGGTTATAAGAACAAGATGCGCCGATTTATCCATAAGAAGATCGGGAGTATAGGTATCAACAAGGTCAAAAAGTGATGACTCCATTGCAAAGATATAGCTTCCGTTGTTGTAAACAGTATAAACATATCCGTTTTTGTCTTTATTACCAAAATCAAAAGTATGTGTGCCCATACCGTCCTTAATAACGACAGTTTTTTTTCCTATACCGTAATTTTTCTTATTATTTATACTGTCATCCGCAAAATATCCTATATTTATGGCATAGCCTTCGTTTTCTGAAAGCATTTCATAAAACGGCGTAAGTCTGTCCTGACTCACAGCCATTTTTTTAGGATATGTCATAACAAAGCTCGTTGTAACATCCAGAATATTGGCTTCTTCTTCAGTTTCGGCTGCTTTAAAGCCTACATAATCAGCACCGTCTTTTTTTATCATAACAGAGCTTACATCAGCACCTATTGTGCCAAGTGAAGTTTCTCTGAATATATCTGTATGGGTTGTAAAATATGATGCAATATATCCTAAAACTGCATAGGTTTTTCCCTCATACTGCAAAAAGTTCTGATACTGACCGATAACCTCATTTCCGAGTACAAGTGTCTTTTCTGTACCGTCTTTTAAATAAATGGTTGCTCTCGCCATTTCCTTAAAGTCTATATCTTCTCCTGTGAGGTCTTTGTGTGCTCTTACTGTAAGAAGTGCATTAAATGTACCGGACATAAGAGGTGAGGAATAAGGTATGCCCTTATTATCGGCAAGTTCATATTCCCCTTCGCCTTTATTTATAATGGTAAAGGTCTGTTTTTCGTTTTTGACAGTAATTCTGTCAACATCTTTGTTTTCAAACTCAGTAATCACAATAGGCTCGCTGATATCTGAATCATCACGGGTATTTGTTTCTTCAGGCTGCGTCTGTTCAGGCATTTTAAGTGCAAAAACAAGGCCGCAAGCAAGGACACCTATAACCAGAACGGCAAGAACAATATTTCTTATAAGCTTTTTATTATTCATTACAGATATCTCCTCTTAAGCCAAATGATTATACCTGCAAGAAGAAGTCCCACAGGGATAAGCCAGATAAGCACATAATAAAGAACGGTTATCACTACATCGCTTGGGCGTGTGAAAAGTCCCTTTGTAATAATCTTTGAAGAAATCTGCAAAGAATCGCTTGAATTTGTAAGATAAGTAACTGTATTTTCGGTGAACTCACTGTTTGCACGGTTACCTGTATGTTGCTCGGTAATTTCCACAGCAAGAGCATTTCCAAGAACAAAAACTGCTGCTGTTTTTTCTTCACCGCTATTGGTTACAACTTGTTTTTCGCTTAAAACGCATAAGTCAACAGCACCCTGCAAATCTTCGCCGTTAAATTCAGGGTTTTTAGAATTAAGGTCTGTTTCAACAAATGAATTGCTTGATGATTTTACAAGTGATGTAACGGTAGCTTTCTGCGGATTATTTTCATAAACTTCAAATCCCATAGTACCGCCTACAAACATAACGGGAAGCTTTAATGAAAGGATATTTGAAGTTATTTCATGTTCCTGTAATGTCGGGAAAAATTCCACCTGCGAGCCTGCCGATTTTGAAGAATCGTTTTCAACAACAATGCCGTGAACAGGCTTTATTCCCCATTCATAGAGATAGCTTTCAAATGTCGGGCATGCTTCGAGTCCCGGTGAATATAAAACTATAAGCTTTCCGCCGTTATCCAAAAACGCATCTATTTTTTCACATTCTTCTGCCGTAAAATCTGATGATGGCATAACTGTTGCCAGAACATCTGCATCTTCCGGAATGTCTGCGTTTATAATTGAGATTGTTTCAATTTCGTTATCTTTTGATTCTATTACGCTGTCAAAGGTAGCGGTTTTTGCTTCACCGTGTCCCTCAAGAAAATAGAAATTATTTTCTGTTACTTTTCCTGTAACAAATAAAATTCCGTTTGTAAGCTTTGCTTCAAGGTCTAAGCTTGACATACTTGATTCATTTGTTGAAGAAAGGTCTTTTACTATCTGCGAAAGCTGGATAATCTTATAGCTGTCATTATATTCTAAGATTATATCCCCTTTTGATATGGCTTCACCAAGCTGCTGATATTTAGTGAGCATTGTCTGATTTTTGTATATATCTATATACTGAAAATCAAGCTTATCTGTAAGCTGATTATATCTCTGGATATATTCCTTTACAATCACAGAAGCTTCTTCTTCGGGAGTAAGAACATATGCTTTAACTTCAACATCAAGCTTTTTCAAAATATCCTTTGTTTCATCGGAGATTTCGTAAATTTTGTCCTCAGTTAAATCTATTTTAAGAGGAACTTTAGACGAAACAGTAGTAACAATCAGATTAACAAGAATGACTGCAATAACAACAACTGCTGTTATAACCCAGGAATTAACCTTATATTTTGTATTCTTCACCTTAAAATTCCCTCCTTATCTGTATCTTCTTGTCTCGATATTTCTCTTTGCAAGGAAAAGAAATACACCAATGAAACTTAAATAGTATATGATATTCGGCAGATTAAGAAGTCCACTCTGGAACTCTGTGTATCTGCTCATAACTGAAAACCAACTCACGATTTGTTTAAGAACAGTGTTTGTAATACTTGCTGTCCAGCTATCGAGCTGATAAACAAAGAAAAGCAAAACAAATGTCAAAATAGCTGAAACAACCTGGCTTTCAGTACACGAAGAAACAAAAAGCCCTATCGCAATAAATACACCCCATATAAGCATAAAGCCTATGTACTGCCCCACAACCTCACTCATTATAGGTGAGCCTATCACAGAAAAAATCGCAGGATAGATAAAAGTTATAACGC
>CAZZPN010000172.1:0-2952 GCA_964655495.1 uncultured Oscillospiraceae bacterium | reverse complement strand
CTTTATTTGCAGGTGCATTCTTCTCAGATGCTACATGGGTAGGTCCTTTAATGTACTTTGTAGGTATTGTATTGATTTTATTAGGTGCATTATTAGTAAATAAGATTACAGGACATAAGTTCAGAAAGTCCTTCTTCATTATCGAACTTCCTGAATATAAGCTTCCGAGCTTAGTAAGAGCATTCAAATCTATGTGCTCAAGAGGATGGGCATATATTGTTAAGGCGGGAACAATTATTCTTGTATGTAACGCAATTGTTACCATTATGCAGGGATACGGATGGAATTTTAAGCCGGTTGAAAACGCAGACGCTTCAATTCTTGCCTCTGTTGCTTCCCCGATAGCTGTTCTTCTTATTCCGCTTGGTTTTGGTGTATGGCAGATGGCAGCGGCAGCAGTTACAGGCTTTATCGCAAAAGAAAATGTTGTAGGAACATTAGCATCAGTTTATGCAATTTCAAACTTTATTGACACAGAAGAACTTGCACTCATAGAAGGTGCAGGCGGAGATGTTGCAAATGTTCTTGGTCTTACCTCTGCAGCAGCACTTGCGTGCCTTATGTTTAACCTTTTCACACCGCCATGCTTTGCGGCAATCGGTGCAATGAACGCTGAAATCAAGGATAAAAAATGGTTGTTCGGCGGAATTGCACTCCAGCTTGGTGTTGGTTACACAGTTGCATTCTTTGTATATCAAATCGGAACTTTAATTACAACAGGCGCTTTTGGTGCAGGCTTTATTCCGGGATTAATAGCAGTTTTATGTATGATTGCTGTTGTTATGGGAATTATAAAGAAAAACGAAAAAGCAGCACAAAAAGAATGCTGTAAAACAAAATAAAAATATCAAAAGGAGGACTGCCCATATGAAAGATTTAATCGCAGTGATTGTAATAATATTAATCATAGGACTTGCAATGTTCTATATAATAAAATCAAAAAAAAGCGGAAGAAAATGTATCGGCTGTCCTTCGGGAAGCTGTTGCCCTTCAAAAAACAAAAACACCGCCTGCAACAGCTGCAGCGAATGTAATTCCAAAGAATAATAAATCTATAAAATTAAAAAACTTGCGACTTTTTTAAAAATTAGTCGCAAGTTTTTTTAAGAGCAAAGATAAAATAGACGAGAAACCATTTTCATAGTCCGAAGCTTACAAACAAAGCATCATTCACATTATTCATAAGCTCTTCATCTACATGACCTATTTTTTCTTTTAAACGCTTTTTATCTATTGTCCGTATCTGTTCAGTTAAGATTACGGAGTCTTTAGGAAGTCCGTATTTTACTGCATCAATCTCTATATGTGTAGGAAGCTTTGATTTATTCAGCTGACTTGTGACAGCAGCAGCTATAACTGTCGGGCTGTATCTGTTTCCCACATCATTCTGAACAATAAGTACAGGTCTTACACCACCCTGCTCCGATCCTATAACCGGAGACAAATCCGCATAATAGATATCTCCACGCTTTACTTGCACACTTATTCACTCCTGTTAGCACTTAAATTATAAATTCTAATCTAAGTTTTTCCCAATAGTGTGCTTAAAATACATTAAATACAAAATATTTTATATTTTTTCCAGATAGTTAACTGCATCAACCGTTTTTTTATCATCAAAATACACTCTTACAACTCTGTTCCCCAAATCACACATAGCTTCATAGCTTATGGTGTTCATAAGCTCGGCTATATCCGAAAAAGTAATGGAAAGACCATTTTGATTTCCGACAAGTATTACTTCTGTTCCGTATTTTATATTTGGAATTCCCGTAACATCAATCATCATCTGGTCCATACATATATTCCCCACCTGATTAGCATAATGCCCGTTTATGATTACTTTTGATTTTCCGGAAAGTATTCTTGAATATTTATCAGCATAACCTACGCATACTGCTGCTATTTTTTCGTTGTCATTTTTCGTTTCGTAATGCTGACCGTAGCTTATTCCTTTTCCTTTTTTTTGCATTTTAACCTGTGAAACAGTAGATTTAAGCTCCATAATCGGCTCAATCTTCAAAGAAGTATTTTCACTTACATACTTACTCGGATATTCTCCGTAAAGAATTATTCCGGCTCTCACCATATCAAGATGCATATTTTTATACATACATATAGCAGCAGAATTTGCACAATGCTTAACCGGGATATCAATACCGTTTTTCAAAAGCACATCAACTGCATACATAAAATTATCATACTGCTTTTTTGTAAAAGCTTCGCCATCTTCCTCATCAGCGCAGGCAAAATGCGTAAAAATACCTTCAATTTCAACACCGGGAAGCTTACTTATTTCTATTATTTTATCTATTTCGTTTTCCTCATTATCGTAACAGCAAAAGCCTATTCTTCCCATACCGGTATCAACTTTTATGTGAATTTTAATTTTTTCACCGCTTTTTACGGCATAATCACTTATTGCCTTTGGCAGCGTTTCTTCAAAAACGGTAGGGATAATATTATAAGAAAACAAATCACCAACGCTCTCAATCGGCGTTGCTCCCAAAATAAGAACAGGAATATCAATCCCCTTTTTTCTTATCTGCTTTGCTTCTTCGATACACGAAACTGCCAGATAATCTGCGCCATTCATGCACGCAACACGCGCGACCTCATAAAAGCCATGCCCATAAGCATCAGCTTTTATAACAGCCATCAATTTTGTTTTATCACCGATAAAATCTTTTATATTTTTAATATTATTCTTTAGCCGATCAATATGGATTTCAGCCCATGTTCTCGACGGTTTATAATTATTCATCATATAAGAAAGCCTTTCCAATAAAACTTAATATATCTGTCGCCTTAAGCGAATATACAGACAAATATTTTGCACCAAGCTCTCCGGCAAGACCGTGAATATATGCACCTAAAGTTGCACTGTCAAACGGACTTAAGCCCTGTGCAAGAAAGCCACCGATAAGTCCCGAAAGAACATCTCCGCTTCCG
>CAZZPN010000171.1:0-2966 GCA_964655495.1 uncultured Oscillospiraceae bacterium | reverse complement strand
AAAAAATGCTTTATTATGAAATAAAAATCGAATGTGAAGCCGGTTTTACTGAAGATGCCGAAAATTTTCTTGTTATAAACGATGTAACAGATTATTTTGTGTCCGACCCGATGATGGAAGAAGAAATTTTATCTGAAATGAACTGGCTTATAAAAGACGAAAAATCAACCGGAAGTGCATTTATCACAATATGCACCCAAACCTTTTTGGAAGCAGCAGAATTGACAGAGCTTCTAAAAAAGAATAATTTCAAAGTGACAATGAGAGAAGCATGTGATGATGAATGGAAAGACAACTGGAAGCAGTTTGCCCATGTTGTTCACATTGATGCTTCGCTTGTTATTCAGCCTGCGTGGGTTGAATACGAAAAGAAAGAAAACGAGAATATTATAACTCTTGACAGCGGTGCGGCATTCGGTACAGGTACTCACGAGACAACCTCTCAATGCGCAAAAATGCTGAAGAAGTATATGAAAAAAGATACCGCGCTCCTTGATATCGGAACAGGAAGCGGAATACTTGCAATAATCGGTGCGGTATGCGGTGCAAAAAGCATTGTTGCAACAGATATTGATGAGGTTGCGGTTGAAACTGCGAAAATAAATATCGCAAAAAACAACTGCCTTGATATCTGCGATGTAAGATGCGGAAATTTACTTGAGTGCGTAAACGAAAGCGAAAAGTTTGATATTGTAACTGCAAATATAATTGTTGATGTTCTTCTTCATCTTTTTTCCGATGTAAAAAAGGTTATGAAAGATGACGGTATTCTTATTATGTCGGGTATTTTGGAAGAACGACTTAATGAAATAAGAGAAAAAGCAAAAGAAGAAGGATTTTTTGAGGTTGAAAAAACCTCTCTTAACGACTGGTGTTGTATAAGCTTTAAGCTTTAAAAGGTAGATTATTATGATAGAAAACGAACACATTAATTTTGAATTTATAACAAGATATGTAAGAAACTTGGTTAAAGACGATATAAAAGAGCTTTACGACTTTGCACATGATAAGGAAATTCCCGTTGCAAAGCCTGAAACAACGAAGCTTCTTCATATCCTTTCCTTAGTAAAGAAGCCAAAGAAAATTTTAGAGCTTGGAACGGGTATAGGCTGCAGTGCAATCATTTTGTCAAAAGCAAGTGAAGATTCCCAAATTCTTACCGTTGAAAAAAATCCCGATAACTATAAGGAAGCACTTTCTCTTATAGAGCTTAACAATTTGTCGGACAGAATAAAAGTTATAAACGCTGACGGGATTGATGTTTTAAAAGATTTAAGCGAAAAGAAAGAAAAATTTGACTTTATTTTCTTAGACAGTGCAAAAGCTCAGTATATAGACTACTACCCTTATCTTACCGATATGCTAAAAAAAGACGGACTTCTCGTTACCGATAATGTTCTTTACGGCGGAATGGTGGCAACAGATGAGCTTGTGGAGCATAGAAAAAAAACGATAGTAAAGAGACTCAGAATGTATATTGATGCACTTAACAACGATAAATCACTCAACACCGTTGTTGTACCTATCGGTGACGGTGTAGCGATAAGCATAAAAGGAGAAAAAAATGCGTAAATACGAACTTCTTTCCCCTGCGGGAGACTTAGAAAAGCTTGAAACCTGCGGAATTTTCGGTGCAGATGCAGCATATGTAGGACTTTCGGGGTTATCATTGCGTGCGCCTCAGCAGGACTTTAACGGCGACTATTTAAAAAAAGCAATAGAAATCAAAAATAAGTATAATATGAAGCTTTACGGTGCGTGCAATCTTTTTATGAGAGACACTGACCTTAAGCTTTTGGAAAAAAGCATAAAAGAAGCTTATGAATACGGTGTTGATGCCGTTATAGTTTCCGATATTGGTGCAATTTCTTCAATAAAAAAATGGTGTCCCGATATGGAAATTCATGTAAGCACACAGGCAAATACACTTAATTCCGAAAGCTGTAATGTTTATTATAACATGGGTGCAAAAAGAGTTGTACTTGCAAGAGAGCTTTCGATAGATGAAATCGCGGATATAAGAGCAAAAATAAATAAAGATATGGAAATAGAAGCATTTTGTCATGGTGCAATGTGCATTTCGTATTCGGGAAGATGTCTGCTTTCTTCTTATATGACGGGCAGAGACTCCAACAGAGGCGAATGTGCGCAGCCTTGCAGATGGAAATATAAGCTTTATGAAGAAAAGCGTCCCGATTATCCATTTGAAATCGGCGGAGATTGCAACGGCACATATATAATGAATGCAAAAGATATGTGTATGATTGAGCATCTTGACAAGCTCGCAAAGGCAGGAGTAAATTCCTTTAAAATTGAAGGTAGAATGAAAACAGCGTATTATGTTGCGGTTGCGACAAATGCCTACCGTAAGGCTATGGATGTTTTAGAAGCAGATATTGATAATTACAAAGCACCAAAAAATGCCTTATCTGAGCTTGACAAAGCTAGTCACAGAGAATTTTACACAGGCTTTTATTTCGGAAACCCTTATGAAAACGGTCAGCTTGTTCACACCTCGGATTATGTAAGAAACTATATTTTAATCGGAGTTGTAAGAGGCTACGACGAAGAAAACGGACGACTTATAATAGAACAGCGAAACAAATTTTATTCGGATGAAGAAATAGATATACTCTCAACAAACGGAGACTCTATTATAATGACGGCTGAAGATTTAAGAAACGAAAACGGCGAAAAAATAGAGGCAGCACCTCATGCACAAGAAACCGTTACAATAAAATGTGATACAAAAATTCCAATAGGCTCAATGCTTAGGAAAAAAAGAAATCCACTTACGGATAAGTCTCCTGTATAAAATTATGAAAATATATACAAGGGGTGAGAGTATGATAAAAATTACGCTTGATACCGCACTGAAAAACCATAATATATCAAGATATGAATTAGCGAAGCGAACAGGAATCAGATATCATATAATTGATAATTACTATAAAAACAAAATTGTC
>CAZZPN010000170.1:0-2988 GCA_964655495.1 uncultured Oscillospiraceae bacterium | reverse complement strand
CATTATTCCGCTTTCGGAAATATATACACTTTTTGTTTCGCCGTCCCAATCCACCTTATAGCCGAAATTTTCTGATATAAAGCGAATGGGTACAAATGTTCGGCTGCTTACTATTTTTGCTTTGGCATCCATTTTAACGGTAATACCGTCAACCATCGCAATAACACTTCCGATAGTGAGAACAATCTTTTTGTCGGAATTTGTAATAGTTACTGTTTGTTTCTTTTCGTTCCACTCAGTTTTATAGCCCATTTGATTTAAAAGAACAACAGGTATAAGCGTACGGGAATCCTCGATAAAAGGTTCCACATCGCAGGTTATCTGCTTTTTATTATAGTATATTTTGATTGTATCTGAACAATATGCTGTAATAGCTGAGAAAAAAATTGTAAAAACAAAAAAAAGACACACAAATTTTTTCAATCACATCACCTCTTTATTTCAGAATTAAAATTTTTCTTAAAAAAGAAAATTCATTAAATATCATTCACTGAAATCTGTTCGGAAGAATTATCCGATGTATAAGGTATCCCAAAATATTCATAGCAAAGTCTTGTTACGCATCTTCCTCTCGGAGTACGCTGAACAAATCCAAGCTGCATAAGGTATGGCTCATATACATCTTCTATTGTATTGGAATCCTCCCCTGTCGTTGCTGCTAAAGTTTCAAGTCCCACAGGCCCACCGGAAAATACTTCTATTATCGTTTTTATCATTGCTTTATCTGTTTTATCAAGTCCGATTTTATCAATTTCAAGCATTGAAAGTGCTTCATCTGCTGATTTTTTATTTATCACTCCGTTAGACAACACCTGTGCATAGTCCCGCACTCTTTTTTAAATTCTGTTTTCAATACGAGGTGTTCCTCTTGACCTTTTGGCAATTTCCATCGCTCCGTCATCTTCGATAACAACACCCAAAATTGCTGCTGAGCGTTTTACTATTTCAAAAAGCTGCTCAGGTGTATAAAGCTCAAGTCTCTGAAGAACTCCAAATCTGTCTCTTAAAGGAGCAGTAAGGCTTCCTGCTTTTGTAGTTGCGCCGATAAGAGTAAAATGAGGCAAATCAAGACGGATGCTTCGTGCAGCCGGTCCTTTGCCTATTATAATGTCAAGTGCAAAATCTTCCATCGCAGGATATAAAATTTCTTCAACACTTTTTGACAAACGATGTATCTCATCAATAAAAAGGACATCGTTTTCACCAAGATTTGTAAGTATTGCAGCTAAATCTCCCGGTTTTTCGATAGCAGGACCCGAAGTTATACGCAAATTTACATTAAGCTCGTTTGCAATAATATTCGCCAAAGTTGTTTTACCAAGTCCCGGAGGTCCGTATAAAAGTGTATGATCCAGGCTATCGCCTCTTTTTTTGGCAGCCTCAATAAATATTTTAAGATTTTCCTTGACTTTGGTCTGACCGATATATTCATTAAGATATTTAGGTCTTAAGCTGAATTCGTTTTCATCACCCAAAGTTTCGGGAGAAACAATTCTGTTTTCTTCGTTTATCATAGATAATCACCTTTTAAATTACTATATTGAACTGACACGCTTTAATGCTTTTTTTATAACATCTTCCAAAGTATCTGTTTCTTCGGCGGAACTCAAAACGGCTCTTTTTGAGTCTATTGAACTGTATCCAAGTACCATAAGTGCATTTATTGCCTCGGAAATAATGTTGTCAGAGGCAGCAAAAGGAACCTTTTCCCCTTTTTCTTCCACAACATCTGAAAGCTCAACTGCATTAAGCTTGTCCTTAAGCTCAACGATGATTTTCTCAGCAAGTTTTTTTCCTACTCCGTGCGCTCTTGTAATTGACTTTGCATCCTGAGTTATAACGCTCATCGCAAATTCTGCCGGCGAAAGCACAGACAAAATAGCAAGTGCCATTTTAGGACCGACTCCCGAAACGCCAATAAGCATTTTGAAAGTATTAAGCTCTTCCTCAGTGAAAAAGCCAAAAAGCTGCATCAAATCTTCCTTGACATTAAGATATGTATATAGAGTAACCTCATCACCGTTTGATATTTTTGACATTGTTGTATTGGAGGTATATATCCGATAGCCTACGCCACCTGCAAATATTACTGCAAAATTTTCTTTTAGTGTTGCTTTACCAGTGATACTGTAATACATACTTCAAAAACTCCGTTTTTATTTTCTAAAATTTTTTTTACACAGATATTTTTGTAGTGATATCTGTACATATCAAGTATAACATATAAATATGTACAATTCAAGAACAAAAATATTACAATTATATTAATTTTTACTATTTTTGATTCTTTTGATTCTTTTGATTCTTTTGATTTTTTTAATTTTTTGGATTTTTCTGATTTTTCAGAGTCATCTTTTCAAGTGCAGCATTATATCCGCTGTTGTTGGTGTGGCATATTGCAACTGCCAACGCATCCGCAACATCGTCAGGCTTTGGTATTTCCCTTAAATTAAGTATGGTTTTCGTCATCTGCTGAACCTGTCTTTTTTCAGCCTTACCGTAGCCGACAACTGCCTGCTTAACCTGAAGCGGTGTATATTCATACACTTTTATGTGCATAATCTCACAACAAAGAAGGATTACGCCCCTCGCCTGAGCAACTGCTATTGCAGTTGTTGTATTGGTATTAAAAAAGAGTTTCTCGATAGCCACAACATCAGGTTTTGTCTGCGTTAACCAATAATTCAGTTCATTGTAAATCGTATGTAGTCTGTCCCCCATTTCTTGCGTCGGAAAGGTTTCAATTTTACCTTGTGCGATTACTGTATATTTATTCCCTATATATTCAATTACGCCCATTCCGATAAGTGCATAGCCGGGATCAATGCCTAATATTCTCATCTATATGCTGTCTCCTTTTAGTACATTTTCACAAAAATATATTTTTTCTTAAAAAACTATTGCATAATTATAAATTGTGTTGTATAATTAGGGCAATAAATTTATTTTACATTATTATAACACATATTAAGGAGAAATGCAAGATGA
>CAZZPN010000169.1:0-2999 GCA_964655495.1 uncultured Oscillospiraceae bacterium | reverse complement strand
AATCCCACAGGATTTTAAGTCCTGGGCGTCTGCCAGTTCCGCCACTCCGGCGCAAACTCATACTCAACACTACAATATAATATCATATGTTTGAGATTTTGTCAATAGCTTTTTTGGAAATTTTTATTTTTTTCTTTTTCCGTCAGCTTCGTTATAATCTATTATACTGCCATATTTGTTTTTTTATACCAATTTTAAAACTTAAAAAGCTTTTTGAGCTTACTTGCCGCCTTAAATAAAAATCCCTCAAGCTCTTTTTCGGCTTTTTTCAGTTCTTTTCTTATTTCTATATTCTGCGGACAATGCGACTCGCATTGTCCGCAACCGACGCAATTTGAAGCGGCTGCGGAATCTTTTCTTAACATTGTACACATAACATATTCCTTAAGACCGGTGAATTTTCCGTCGGTATAAAGCCTGTTGAACGCTGCAAAAGTACCGGGAATATCAACTTTTTTCGGGCAAGGCATACAATATCCGCAACCGGTACACCCTACCTTCATAGATTTATTAATCTCAAAAAGAACATTTTTAAAAAGCTCGTTTTCATCTTCGCCAAGCTCACCTACATACGATGTCGAAGCATTTTTTATATTATCATCTATCATTTCTTCTGAGTTCATTCCCGATAAGACAACCGTTACTTCCGGCTGATTCCACAGCCATTTTAACGCCCACTCTACAGGTGTATGCTTGATTTTATAGTTTTCAAAAACCGAAATTGCTTCTTTGGGAAGATTGTTTACCAACCTTCCGCCACGAAGCGGCTCCATAATCATAACGGGAAGTCCTTTTTTGTTTGCGTATGTAAGTCCATTTCGCCCTGCCTGAGAATGTTCGTCCATATAGTTGTACTGTATCATACAAAAATCCCATTCATACGCATCAATAAGCTGACAAAAGCTTTCGGAATTTCCGTGATAGGAAAAGCCTATCTGCTTTATTTGACCGCTTTTTTTCTTATCTTCTATCCACTCTTTTATTCCAAGTTCTTCAAGGCGCTCCCAAGTAAGCGGGTCTGCCAACATATGAATAAGATAATAGTCGATATAATCAGTTCTCAGTCTTTTTAACTGTTCGTTAAAAAGCTTATCGAGATTTTCATAAGTTTTTATAAGATAATGCGGCAATTTCGTTGCGATATTAACCTTTTTTCTTAAATTATTTCTTTCTAAAATTTCTCCCAAAACAAGCTCGTTTCCGGGGTAAATGTATGCCGTATCGAAATAATTCACACCATTCTTAAAAGCTTTCAGTATCTCTTTTTCAGCTTTTTCGATATCAATTTTTCCGATATTCCCCTTTTTTGTTTTAAAACGCATACAGCCAAACCCTAAAATCGAAAGTTCGTTTCCATATTTATCTTTGCGATAATTCATATCCAAAACCTCTTTTCATTATATAGCGTAACAGGACTTAAACTGAATATGGTTTAAAAACAGAAAATTCGCATAATACTGCAGAAAATTCTGCAAACATACGACAGTATAGTTTTTGAATTTTCTTTGTCTTATATCAAAATTTCTTGTTTTTAAACTCTGCGACCTTAAACTTAGAAAAATTTGATGTAATTTTGATGCGGAGGTTGCAGCAAGGCTGACGCCTTGTAAAACCGACAAATAAAAAGAACGCAAATTTTACAAGTTTAAGGCATATTGAGTTCAAGTTCTGTCACGCTAGGTTAATTTTATACTATTTAATTAAAAATGTCAATATGCTGTTAATTATTGACAAAATAAGAATTTTGTTGTAAAATGTATGAGATGAAAAAAAGAAAAACGGGTGAAAAAATGAGAGAAAATAACAGCTTTATAAAAGGGATAAAAGACGGATTGCCGATATGTTTAGGCTATCTTTCCGTAGCATTTGCGTTCGGGATATTTGCAGTTGAAAGCGGGTTGACAGTTTTGCAGGCATTACTCGTTTCGATGCTTAATGTAACCTCTGCCGGACAGCTTGCAGGTGTACCGATTATGACATCGGGCGGCGGACTTATTGAGATTGCCGTAACACAGCTTGTTATAAATTTAAGATATTCGCTTATGTCGGTATCGTTATCACAAAAGCTTGGAAAAAGCGTGAGCTTAGCTGACCGCTTTATTATTTCGTTTGTAAATACAGATGAGGTATTTGCAGTTGCGACGGGAAGGCGTGAGCAGGCAGGCAAAAAATATCTTTACGGACTTATTCTCACCCCTTATCTTGGGTGGAGTATCGGAACTTTTTTGGGAGCAGTTGCAGGAAATGTGCTTCCCGAAATGATAATTTCTGCGCTTGGTGTTGCAATTTATGCGATGTTTATTGCGATTGTTGTACCGCCGTCAAAAAGAGAAAAAAACACTGCGCTGTGCGTATTATTTTCAATATTATTAAGCTGTATTTTTTATTATGTACCTGTTTTGAACTCTGTTCCAAGCGGCTTTGTTATCATAATCTGTGCTGCGATATCAAGTGCGCTTTTCGCACTTCTGTCACCGATTGAAGTTAAGGAGGAAGCGGAAAATGAATAATTTTAAATTTTTCTTATATCTTGCCGTAATGGCGGGAGTTACCTACTTAGTAAGGATGATACCGCTTGTTCTTGTTAAAAAGAAAATAAAAAATAAATTTATCCTTTCGTTTCTGCACTATATCCCCTACTCTGTTCTGAGTGTTATGACAATCCCGGGGATATTTTACGCAACATCAAACAAGCTTTCCGCCTTTTTTGGATTTTTAACTGCAATATTTCTTGCGCTTAAAGAAAAAAGCTTACTTACTGTTGCGGCTTTTTCGTGCGCAGCGGTATTTATAGCGGAAATGATTTTTTCTTTTTAGGGGAAGAAAATATCAAAATAAGTAACTTCAGCCTCGCGGCACTTGAGGCTCCCTTTAGGCTCCCTTGTGCAAAGGGAGCCTTGTTTGGAAAAAAGAAAAATGCAATTTATATGTATAAGTTGCAAGTCGGTGTATACTTGCAAAAATAGAGTATATAGAAAGATATATTTTTGATGTATGAT
>CAZZPN010000168.1:0-3090 GCA_964655495.1 uncultured Oscillospiraceae bacterium | reverse complement strand
CATTTGCTTCAACGGCAAGATTTTTCGGTAACAAAAAGTTTCTTGCGTATCCGTCGGATGCGTTTATAACCTCACCTTTTTTTCCGCTTCCTTTAACATCCTGTAACAAAATAACCTTCATTTCGTTTCGTCCTTTCCTTTTTTAGATTTTCTGTTTTCTATACATCTTCTTCATCTTTGTATTCTTCGATGATTTCCTTTAAAATTTCCTTGATTGTCATAACAACCTTATCGACGGTTATATCCGCAAGCTGAGCACCTGCGACAAGCTGATGCCCGCCGCCGCCAAGCTTTTCCATAACGAGCTGAACATTGACCTTTCCGTTGGAACGGGCGCTTATCGTAACTTTGTCTTTATTTTTAAATATAACAAATGCCGCTTCAATGCCTTTTATATCAATAAGGTCATCTGCCGCCTGAGCGATGAAAATAGTGTTGGTTTCTTCACCGTAGTATTTTGCAATAGCAATATCGTTGTTATAAAACTCACACGATTTTACGATTTCGCTCACCTTTATATATGTTTCAAAATCGCTCTTTACAAAATCTTTTGCCGAAATCGGCTCCATACCCGATTTTCTTAAGTAACTTGCGGCTTCAAATGTTCTTACACCTGTTTTTACGCTGAAATTCTGCGTGTCAAGAAGTATTCCTGCATAAAGGCTTTCAGCTTCCGCTTTTCTTAATTTTACTTTATCGTCAAGATAGCCTAACATTTCGACAACAAGCTCGCAGGTTGATGAGGCATACGGCTCATGGAACGAAAGAACGGTATCCGAAATAAAGTCAGCACCCTTTCTGTGATGGTCGATAAGCACCTTTTTATCAGCCTTTTCGACAAGCTGAGGACACGGAAGTATGGACAGTCTGTGGCAATCCACGACAACCACAACAGTTTTTGGGGAAAGGTAGTTTTCAGCAGTCTGTGCAGGTAAAAACAAGCCTTCGTATTCCCTGTTGTTTTCAAGTCGTTTGTAAAGCGCTTCGACATTTTCGTTTGGAGTATCATCAAGCACGATAAAGGTTTCCTTATCGTACGCTTTTGCAATTCTCGAAATTCCCATTGCGGCGCCAAGAGAGTCCATATCGGGATTTTTATGTCCCATAATAATAACTCTTTCGTTCTTCTCTAAAAGCTCTTTAAAATAAAGTGCAACTATTCTTGACCTTACCTTTGTTCTCTTTTCAACCTCACGGGCATTTCCGCCAAAATAAGTAACATCTGTACCTTCTTTTACAACAGCCTGGTCTCCGCCTCTGCCTAAAGCAAGGTCAATAGCAGACTTTGCAAAGCTTTCAGTTTCGTGCAAATCTGCACCTACACCGACACCGATACTTAAAGTAAATTGCATATCGGTTACTTCGATATCTTTAACAAGCTTCAGGACATTGAACTTCTCGTCTCTCATAGTCTTAAAATATCTGTATTCGGTGATAAAAGAATATCTGTCTCTGTCGTTTCTCTGAAGTATCGCGTTGTAGCGCACCGTAAAATCATAGAGATTTTTTTCGATTTTAGATAAAATTCCCGTTCTGTCGGAATCGGGGAGACTTTTTGTAAGCTCGTCTAAATTGTCGATATATATATAACCCTTAACAAGTCTTGACTGCTCATGCTCGTTTTTAAGGTCGGTGAAATCGGTTGTATCAACAAAATAATAAACGAAAATTTCTTCAAAGGAATCGTTTTTGTCATTTTCCTTTTTGTCTGACTTTGAATAAGTATCTGACTTTGTGCATACACCTATCGCATCAAAGGTTTTTCCGCCTGATTTGATATCGCAAACAATATTCTCCTCGTTGCTTATCACAAACCCCTCAAAAGCATCCTGGATATACTGGCTTAAAAAAGAGTCTTTATCTATAATGTCGCCAAAGTTATTGTTATACCATATTATCTCACCGTTTTTTCTCACAATAACCATAGGAAACGGCGAATTCATTATTGAATTATGTGTAGCAGATTCTATATTGAAAGAAAGGTTTTCGAGATATTTTCTCATATTTTTGTCTGTTTTTTTTCGTTCAATAAGATAAATCACAAGGACAATACTTGTAACAAATGCTTCTAAAACAGCGACATTCATATTGAAAAATGAATTTACAATACAAAAAGCATAAAGAAGCACAAAAAGAACTTTTGTCTTCGAATTTGTAATAAATTTACTTATTTCTTTCATATTTTTCGCACCTTTCCTCCTTTTTTATTTAATCGTTTTATTATATCATTTTTTTTATAACTTGTCAACCAAAAGGCTTGAAATAACTGAATTTGATACAAAAAAGCCGTCATCGGTAAGTGAAAAGCCCTTATCCGTCATTTTTGCATAGCCGCTTTTTATAAATTTGTCAATATATTCGCCTTTTTCTTTTATGATATCATAGCCGTATTTTTCTTTGATTTTATCTGTATCAAGCCCAATATCAGTTCTTAAAGAAAGCATTATTCTTTCGTTTAATTCATCAGTTTTTGTGCGTATTTCTTTTTCGGATACAGGATTTTCTCTTTTTATATATTCGCCTATATCAGAAACATTGGAAAATCTTTCGCCTCTAAAATAGCTGTAAGCTGCCGCACCAAAACCGATATAGTCTGACATATCCCAATATTTTAAGTTATGACGACAGGTTTTATCGCTTTTGGAAAAATTTGAGATTTCATAATGACGGTAATCGCTAAAACACGAGCATAAAAATTTATACTGCTCATAAACTCCGTCATCATCAGGATATGAAAAATTCATATTATAAAGCGGTGTATTTTCGCTTATTGTAAGTGCATAAGCTGAAATATGCTCGCAGGATAAGTCTTTTACAAACTGTGCAGTTTTTGAAAGCTTTCCGATATCAGAATCCATAAGTCCGTAAATAATATCGGTGTTTACATTATTAAAGCCTGCGTCTCTTATATCGCTGTATGCCCTTAAAAAATCTTCTTTTGTGTGAATTCTGCCTATTTTTTCAAGCTCGTCATTATTTGCTGACTGCAATCCCATACTTATTCTGTTGATACCGCTTTTTCTGTAAGCTTCAAGCTTTTTCTTATTAAAGGTTTTCGGGTTTGCCTCTAAAGTTATCTCTGTGTTATCG
>CAZZPN010000167.1:0-3120 GCA_964655495.1 uncultured Oscillospiraceae bacterium | reverse complement strand
TCTAGCGTGACAGGCTAGCGTTCTAACCAGCTGAACTACCGGGCCATATTTACTTATCCCTTTTTTAGAGAACAGAAATATTATATCATAAAGAAATTATTTTGTCAATACTTTTTTTCGTTTATTTTCACTTTTTAATGCTATTTTCACTTCCTGCTTTAAACATTTAAAGCAGGAAGTGCATTTTTATTCTTTTCTCTCTATATAAGGCTCCTTACCTTTTGTGATACATTCTTTTGTAATTACTACTTTTTTAATAGTAGTGTCTGACGGTGCTTCAAACATTATATCGGTCATCACATTTTCCACTATTGAACGAAGACCTCTTGCACCTGTTTTCTGTTCTACTGCTTTTTTCACGATAGCTTTAAGTGCATCGTGTTCAAATTCAAGCTCAACGCCGTCATAACGCATAAGTTTACAGTATTGTTTTAAAACAGAATTTTTAGGCTCTGTAAGAACTCTGAGCAAATCTGCTTCCTCAAGTTCAGAAAGCGCAACAACATTTGGTAATCTTCCCACAAACTCCGGAATAAGCCCGAATTTTATCAAATCCTGAGGGATAACCTTTGCGACAAGAGCCGATTTTGTATTTTCTTTTTTGGAAACAACATCAGTATTAAAACCAAGTGATGAGCTTTGTGTTCTTTTTTCGATAATTTTTTCTATACCATCAAAGGCACCGCCGCATATAAAGAGGATATTTGTAGTATCCAACTTAAGAAATTCCTGCTGAGGATGCTTTCTTCCACCCTGAGGCGGAACATTGGCAACAGTCCCTTCAATAATTTTAAGAAGTGCCTGCTGTACACCTTCACCGCTTACATCTCTTGTAATTGACGGATTTTCGCTCTTTCTTGCAATTTTATCAATTTCGTCAATATAAATAATACCTTTTTGCGCACGCTCAACATCGTTATCAGCCGCTTGAATAAGTCTTAAAAGAATATTTTCAACATCCTCGCCAACATATCCCGCTTCGGTAAGAGTTGTCGCATCTGTAACTGCAAAAGGAACATCAAGAATTTTAGCTAAAGTCTGTGCAAGGAGAGTTTTTCCGCTTCCGGTAGGCCCTAAAAGAAGCACATTGCTTTTTTTGATTTCAGTATCGTCTTTCGCATCGTTTTTCCATACTCTTTTATAGTGATTGTAAACTGCAACAGCGAGCGCAACCTTAGCTTTTTCCTGACCGATAACATAATCATCGAGTTTCTCTTTGATTTCCTTTGGTTTAAGAGTTTTCGGTGGTGTAGCTGTTTTTTTCTTCTTCGCTCTTTGCGATGAGAAAAGGTCGCTGTTAGGCATAACAATTTCAAAACAGCTTATAACACATTCATCGCAGATATTCGCAGCTCCGCCTGTTATAAGCTGGTCAACTTCATTCTGGTATCTTCCGCAAAAATAGCAGAAATTATTTTCGTTATTTCTGTTTGACATTAATTCTGTGTTCCCTTTCACTTTATAATTGAGTTACTAACAAGACGGTGTGACAATGATAGCACCGTCACACCGTAGCATTTTTATTTATCTTTTTTCTATAACCTTGTCGATAAGGCCGTATTCTAAAGCCTGCTGTGCTGTCAAAAAGTTATCTCTTTCAGTATCTCTTGTGATAACATCGAGTGGCTGTCCTGTTCTTTCACTCATAATCTGATTGAGTTTTTCACGAATTCTGATTATTCTGTCAGCATGAATTTTGATATCAGTTGCCTGTCCCTGAGTACCGCCCAATGGCTGATGAATCATGATTTCGCTGTTGGGAAGCGCAATACGCTTACCTTTTGTTCCTGCAGTGAGCAAAAATGCACCCATACTTGCCGCCATACCAACACAGATTGTTGATACATCGCATTTAATATACTGCATTGTATCGTAAATTGCCATGCCGGCTGTGATAGAACCTCCGGGACTATTGATGTAAAGATTAATATCCTTATCCGGATCCTCGCCCTCTAAAAAGAGAAGCTGAGCAACCACCAGACTTGCTGTTGCATCATTCACCTCGTCTGACAAAAATATTATTCTGTCTTTGAGCAATCGTGAAAATATGTCATAACTTCGCTCTCCGTGTCCTGTCTGTTCAACTACATAAGGAATAACGCCCATTAGATAACCACCTTTATATTACTTTTCTTCTTCTGTTTTTTTCTTTCTTGTTGTCGTCTTTTTAGCAGGTTCTTTTACTTCTTCTTTATCTGCTGCTTTTTTTGTTGTTGTCTTTTTTGTTGTTGTTTTCTTTGCAGTTTTTTCTTCTGTATCAGCGTCTTTTTTTGCTGTTGTTTTTTTAGTTGTTGTTTTTGATGCTGACTTTGTTGCAGTTTTCTTTGCAGGTTTTTTCTCTGCTTTTGCTTCTGCTTCAGCTTCTTTTTCCTTTAAGTAATCTTCTTCGGAAATTTCCTGACAAACAGCATTATCTTTAACAAAATCAACTGCCTTCTTAACGATGATATCTTTTTCAAGCTCTGCTCTTGGTATCATTGAAAGAACTTTGTCTTTTTCAACACCGTACTGCTCTGAAATTTTTTCAACTTCTTTATTTACATCGTCATCTGTTGCTTCAAGCTTTTCAGCTGCAGCAACAGCGTTAAGAACGAGAAGTGATTTAACCTGAGCTTCAGCCATTGGCTTGAACTGGTTAAGATAACTTGCTTCATCCATACCTGTAAATTTAAGGTACATTTCTCTTGAAATGCCCTGCTGCATCATTGATGTTTCCTGTTCACGAGCGATATAGTTTACTCTGTCTTCGATCATTGCATCAGGAATTTCAACTTCAACATCTTTTGCAATTTCAGCAATTACGCTGTTTTCAAATTCTGCGTCTGCTCTTTCATCAAGCTGTTTCTGCATTTTAGCTTTCATATCAGCTTTATATTCTTCGAGTGTATCAAACTCTGAAACATCTTTAGCAAAATCGTCATCAAGCTCAGGAAGCTCTTTTTTGCTTACTTTAAGAATTTTAACATCAAACTGAGCTGCTTTTCCCTTTAATTCTTCAGCATGATAATCTTCCGGGAAAGTAACATCAACTTTAACATCATCATTTGCGCCTTTTCCGATAAGCTGATCTTCAAAGCCGGGGATAAACTGACCTGAGCCGATTGTAAGCTCATAGTTCTC
>CAZZPN010000166.1:0-3145 GCA_964655495.1 uncultured Oscillospiraceae bacterium | reverse complement strand
CCCATAAAAAGCGAAATTTCATTGAATTTTTCCGTCTTAAATATAACGCTTACAGAATTTTTTAAAAAAGCATACGAAATCATTTTGATTTCCTTTTTTACACTCTCTTTTTTTAAGAGATTGAGAAAAAAATCAAAATCACTGTCATCACAAAAATATGAGATTTTTTCGTTTTTTAATACTTCTGCTTCATAAAAGCCTTCGATGTTTTCTTTTCTTTTTTCTCGTCCCATCTCTTTATACCATTACATCATATCTGTTTTTTCAAAAAGTTCTAATCTTTTTTCAAAAAACTCACGATTTGTCTGTGAATTATCTTGCGGTATATCTTTTTTCTTTTTAAAAACCACATGTGAAACGCAAGAAAAAAATCTGTATATATACATAAACGGCAATAAAAAAACATATTTTTTTATTACAGGATAAAGCTTCATCATTTCATATTTATTCTTAAATATCAAATCAAAAGTATCGTTAATAAGAAGCTTTGTTTTATAGCTTTTGTAGCTTTTATATGAATTCTTTCCGAATTTATCAAAACGGTTTTTCGAGTATATACTATATGTATATGTCTGCGCTTCAAGCTTCTCAAAGCCGTATAAACCGCAGTTATATATATCTTCTAAGATTTTTTCTGCTTGTTCTTTTATTTCGTTATCTGTTTTTAGATTTTTTAGTCCAAGATAGACATTTCCGATATAGCAAAGGCATTTAAAAAATGTGTTGTAATTTAACGCAGAAAGCGTATTGGAAATACGGTCAAAATCAATCTTATCATAGTTTCTGTCCAAAAAAAGAACTGTATCAGTTACCATTCTCATGTGGGTTATTCCGCTTATAAAATGCTTCACAACATGAAGCACAAGATTGAGCGCTGTATCAGTATAAGAAAGAGTTTTATATTTATAAATTCCCGAAACCACAACCTCACGGTATGACTCTTTTATAAGCTCAATATTATTGTACCATACCTGTGAAACCTCAGCTGTATCCATAGAAATATGTATTTCAAAAGTCCCTGCTTTAGGATGAACAATAACGGACTGATTGTTTGTTCTTGTTCTTTTTTTTACATAACAGCCCATTTTCTTAAAAAGCTTCAGGCATTTTCTCTCGTCTTTTTTATTAATGAGAATATCGGTATCTCCCGACATACGAAGCTCACTGTGAGGATAAATTGAAGAAAGCGTATCACCTTTTAATATTACACACTCTATTCCCTCTTTTTCCAAAGCTTTTATAACCTTATTTACCTCATACTGAGTTTTCGTATAATTAAAAATTGCCTTTGTAACGGAAATTTCATAATTTTTAAAAGTATTTTCATCAACCTCAAGCTTACTTAATTCTTTATATTTTTTGAACACAGAAAATAAAAGCGTTTTCATTCCCTGTAATCCCGCCAACTTTGAATATTTTTCAAAATCAACACTATTTACAGTTATTTCGCCTGAAAGCTCATCCTTTATTAAATTAAGAAATGTAAGAAATTCTGTGTTCATTTTTTATTCTCTTTCTTTTTATTTTTGTCCGTACATTTTTTCATAATAATCACGGTATTCGCCACTGATGATTTCTTCCCACCATTCACGATTATTAAGATACCAATTTACAGTTTTAACAATTCCGTCTTCAAACTTCGTTTGTGGAAGCCATCCCAACTCACTGTGAATTTTTGTAGGATCAATAGCATATCGCATATCGTGACCTTTTCTGTCAGTAACATATGTTATAAGGCTTTCCGGCTTGTCAAGAATTTTAAGAATAGTTTTTACTATATCGATATTTGCTTTTTCGTTATGACCGCCTACATTATAAACTTCGCCAACTCGTCCTTTATGGATAATTAGGTCAATGGCACTGCAATGGTCTTCAACATAAAGCCAATCCCTCACATTAAGACCGTTTCCATAGACAGGAAGCGATTTATCATTAAGCGCATTTGCAATCATAAGCGGTATAAGCTTTTCAGGAAAATGATACGGTCCATAGTTGTTTGAACATCTTGAAATTGTTATCGGCATACCGTATGTTCTGTGATATGCTAAACAAAGAAGGTCGGCACTCGCTTTTGAAGCGCTGTATGGGCTTGAGGTATGTATCGGTGTTTCCTCTGTAAAAAACAAATCAGGTCTGTCAAGCGGCAAATCTCCGTAAACCTCATCGGTTGAAACCTGATGATATCTTTTAACATTGTACTTTTTGGAAGCATCAAGCAAAATCTGTGTTCCGAGGATATTTGTTTTTAAAAATATATCCGGCTGCTCAATGGACCTGTCAACATGGCTTTCAGCAGCAAAGTTGACAACTATATCAAAATTTTCTTTTTCAAACAGCGAAAAAACAAATTCTCTGTCAGTGATATCTCCTTTTACAAAAAGGAAATTATCATTTTCCATAGCTTCTTTTAATGTAGAAAGATTTCCTGCATAAGTAAGACTGTCAAGACAAACAATTTTGTAATCATTATATTTTCCAAGCATATAATATATAAAATTACTGCCTATAAAACCTGCTCCGCCGGTAACTAAAATTTTCATTATTTCAAGTTCCTTTCTTTTTTATTCGTCACACAAACCGAGTAAATACTTTCCGTAATCAGTAGATTTTAAATTTTCTCCAAGCATTCTTAATTCATCTTTTGTAATAAAACCGCGTCTGTATGCAATTTCTTCTAAGCATGAAATATAAAAGCCCTGCATTTCCTGAACTGTTTTTACAAAATTACTTGCCTGAAGCATACCGGAAGGGGTTCCTGTATCAAGCCATGCCATACCTCTTTTCATGAGTACAACATTAAGCTCGTTATTTTTTAAATACTCGTTGTTCACCGCTGTGATTTCAACTTCTCCCCTCGCCGAAGGCTTAACATTTTTTGCTATTTCAACAACTTTGTTATCATAGAAATAAAGACCTGGAACAGCATAATTTGATTTTGGATTTTCAGGTTTTTCCTCAATTGAAACTACCTTTCTATCCTTATCAAATTCAACTACACCAAATGCTTTCGGATTGTTTACAAGATATCCGAAAATTGTTGCACCTGTTTTGTTTTTTTGTGCATCTTCAAGTATTCTGGTGAGATGTGTTCCATAAAAAATATTATCTCCAAGAATAAGGCATACGCTATAATCAGCAATAAAAT
>CAZZPN010000165.1:0-3163 GCA_964655495.1 uncultured Oscillospiraceae bacterium | reverse complement strand
ACCTTAAGAAGAACTTCTTCAATCTGTGAAGGGAACACATTTACGCCTCTTATAATAAGCATATCGTCTGTTCTTCCTGCCGGTTTTTTCATTCTTACATGAGTTCTTCCGCATTTACATTCAGAATAATCAAGCATACAAAGGTCTCGTGTACGATATCTGATAAGCGGCTGACCTTCTTTTGCTATTGTTGTGAATACAAGCTCACCGAATGAACCTTCGGGAAGCACTTCACCTGTATCGGGATCTATGATTTCTGCGATGCACAAATCTTCACATATGTGCATTCCTGCCTGTTCGCTACATTCATAAGCAACGCCAGGTCCCATAATTTCTGTAAGACCGTAAACATCATACGCTTTAAGTCCAAGACCTTCTTCAATCTGATGTCTCATATCTTCTGTCCAAGGCTCTGCACCAAAAATACCTGCCTGTAATTTAAGCTGGTCTTTTACGCCCATTTCTTTAACAGACTCAGCAAGGTACATAGCATAAGACGGTGTACAGCAGAGGTGTGTTGTTCCTAAATCACACATAAAGCGTATCTGTCTTTCAGTATTACCCGAAGATGTAGGAATAACGGTTGCACCTATTTTTTCAGCACCGCCATGAGCTCCCAGTCCGCCTGTGAAAAGTCCGTAACCGTAAGAAACCTGAACGATAGAGTTTTCGTCTCCGCCCGTTGCGGCAATCTGTCTTGCCATAGCATCAGCCCACATATCAAGGTCGTTTCTTGTGTAACCTGCAACAATCTGCTTTCCTGTTGTTCCCGATGAAGCATGTATTCTCACAATATCTTTTTTAGGTACAGCAAGAAGGTCATAAGGATAATAATCTCTTAAATCCTGTTTTGTTGTGAAAGGAAGCTTTGCCAAGTCTTTAAGTTCCTTTATATCTTCAGGCTTAACTCCGGCTTTGTCCATTCTTTCTTTGTACATAGGTACATTTTCGTACATTCTTTTTACCTGCCACTGCAGTTTTTCAAGCTGAAGTTTCTTTATGGATTCTCTGTCCATACATTCGACAGCTTCATTATAAATTCCCATTTTTCATCTCTCCTTTATATAATATCAGGCATTTTCATAGCCAAGGTCAAATGCCTTTTTGTTTACCTCTAAAAATTTAGGCGGTACTGTGCTTTCAAGTGCATTAATCCATTTTTCATACTCTATTTCTGAATTTTTCGCAAGCATACCGATTAAAACTACATTAACCGCTTTGATATTGCCTGCTTCCTTTGCAAATGAAAGTGCATCAACTGCGAGCACATCTGCCTTCTTTGAAAGTTTATTCTTTATATCCGACGGATATTCCATTGCTCCCGTTATAACAGGCATCGGATCAATTTCCTGTGCATTTACAATGAGCTTTCCGCCCTTTTTAAGATACGGCAACGCTCTGTATGCCTCCAAAAGCTCAAATGCAAGGATAATATCCGCCTCGCCCTTATCAATTATCGGAGAATAAACCTTTTCACCGTATTTTACATAAGTTACAACGCTTCCGCCTCTCTGGCTCATTCCGTGAACTTCGGAAAGCTTTACATCGTAGCCCTCTTTTATAATTGTATTACCAAGTATTCTGCTGGCAAGGAGTGTTCCCTGACCGCCAACACCAACTATCATAATATTTTTAGTCATATTATTCTTCCTCCTTTTCTATTGCGCCAAAAGGACAAAGATTTACGCAAAGTCCGCAGCCGTTACACTGTGTTATGTCAATTTCAACATGGTCATCTTTCCATGAAATTGCAGGACAGCCAAGTTTAAGGCAAAGCTTACACTTTTTGCAGTTATCATTTATTTTGCATTTACCTGTATATTTAACTGTTTTTAAAAGTGCGCACGGTCTTTGTGCTATTATAACTGAAGGCTCATCACGGTTTACTTCCTCTTTTACAACCTTTTCAAAGTTTTTAAGGTCAAACGGGTCAGCAACAACGACATGCTCAATTCCGACAGCCTTACAAAGTGCAACAAGATTCACCTGTTTTGTTTCTTCTTTTCTTATTGTATAACCGGTTGTCGGATTATCCTGATGACCTGTCATACCTGTGATTGAATTATCAAGAATGATAACTGTGTTATTACCTTTATTATAAACGATATCAACAAGACCTGTTATACCTGAGTGCATAAAAGTTGAATCTCCGATAACAGAAACAAGCTTCTTGTTAAATTCGTCGCCTCTTGCCTTTGCCATACCGAGTGCCGCACTCACGGAAGCGCCCATACAAATAGTTGTATCAACACTTTGAAGCGGTGCAACAGCACCAAGAGTATAACATCCGATATCACCGCTTACAACAAGCCCAAGCTTTTTAAGAACATAGAATGTTCCTCTGTGCGGGCAGCCTGCACACATTACAGGAGGACGAACAGGAATCTGCTCATCAAGCTGTGCAAATTCAGGACAATCCTCTCCTAAAACTGCCTTTTTTATCATTGCAGGAGTGTATTCTCCGAGCAAGGTAAATTTTTCTTTTCCAATAACCTTTACACCAAGACTTTTTACATATTCCTCTAAGAAAGGATCAAGCTCTTCTATAATATAAACCTCATCATTTTTGCTGCAGAAATCTTTTATAAGCTTATCAGGCAACGGATAAACCATACCAAGCTTTAAATAATTCACATTATCTCCAAGCGCTTCTTTTGCGTACATATATGAAATACCTGCTGTTATAACGCCTGTTTTCGAGCCGTTATCCTCAACCTTATTAAATTCTGAGGTTTGGGCAAATTCTTTGAGTTTCAATGTTCTTTCTTCTACAAAAACATGTCTTTGTATAGCATTTGCAGGCATCATAACATGTTTTGCAATATTTTTTTCATAAGGCTTAAGCTCAATATTTTCTCTTTCCTTTATCTCAACCAAGCTCTGTGAATGGGATACTCTTGTTGAAAGTCTTATGAAAACAGGAGTATCAAACTTTTCACTTAATTCAAATGCCTTTTTGGTAAACTCCTTACATTCCTCTGAGTCTGCCGGCTCGAGCATAGGAATTTTAGACGCTTTCGCATAATGTCTTGAATCCTGCTCATTCTGCGATGAGTGCATTCCGGGATCATCGGCAACGCAGAAAACAAGTCCTCCGTTAGCACCGATATAGCTTACTGTAAAAACAGGATCAGCCATAACATTAAGACCAACATGCTTCATA
>CAZZPN010000164.1:0-3192 GCA_964655495.1 uncultured Oscillospiraceae bacterium | reverse complement strand
AGAAAGGTATATTTGTATATGACTGTCAGATGAGTCAATTACATTATACCAGGAAATATAATGGAAGCTTTGAAAGATGTTAAAGTAAGAAACGCCTTAAAACTCGGAATGTTGTGTTCAATTTCGTATCTTGCAGTTTACATTGCAAGAAATGTTTTAAGTGCCGTTACTCCACAGATGGTAAGCGAGGGCACTTTCACAAAGGAAATAATCGGCGGCTTTTCGTCAGCTTATTTTGTTTTTTATGCTGTGGGACAGCTTATTAACGGAGTAATCGGTGACAGAATAAAATCAAGATATATGATAAGCTTAGGGCTTATTTTATCGGGCTTATGCGCACTTTTATTTCCTTTTGTCAAGTCTGCTGTGCTTGTTAAATACATATACGGACTTTCAGGCTTTTTCCTTGCTATGATATACGGACCTATGACAAAGGTGGTTTCGGAGAATACCGAGCCTGTTTATGCAGTAAGATGCAGTATCGGATTTACATTTTCGTCTTTTTTTGGCTCACCTATTGCAGGGGTTGCAGCAATGTTTCTTATGTGGAAAAATGTTTTTACAATAAGCAGTCTTGCCCTTGTCCTTACGGGAATTGGGTGCTATGTCATCTTTCTTTCCTTTGAAAAAAGCGGAATAGTGAAGTATAATCAGTTTAAAGCTCCGAAAAATGAGGGCGGCGGAATTAATCTTCTTATAAAAAATCAAATAATAAAATTCACTTTTATCTCAGTTCTTACAGGTGTAATCCGTACAACCGTTGTTTTCTGGCTTCCAACATATATAAATGAAAGACTCGGATTTTTGCCTGATAAGGCGGCAGGCATATTTACTGTTGCAACTCTTTTTATTTCAACAACTACATTTATCACGATTTTTATATACGAGCGCATTAAAAATATGAATTTTACACTTGCACTTATGTTTATCGTGAGTGCCTTTTCGTTTTTGGTTACATATTTTGCGACGAATCCGATTTTGAACATTGTAGCTATCGTTATCGGAATAATGGCTTCAAACGGTGCGGCAACAATCTTGTGGAGCGTTTATTGCCCGAGCTTAAGAGATACGGGAATGGTATCGAGCGCAACAGGTTTTTTGGATTTTATGAGTTATATGGCAGCGGCCGTGTCAAGCTCTGTTTTTGCAAATCTTGTTACAAAAACAGGCTGGGGAAACATAGTTCTTATCTGGTTTTTCCTTATGCTTGTGGGAGTAGTGGTTTCGCTTCCGCTTAACAATAAAACAATAAAAAAGAATAACTAAAAGAAAAGAAAAGGAAATAAAAAAATGAATGAATTTAAACCAATGCTTTTTACAACATTAAAAGCATACACAAAAGAAAAATTTTTAAAAGATATTGTTGCCGGAATAATAGTGGCAATTATTGCACTTCCTTTATCTATCGCACTCGCACTTGCATCGGGAGTAGGGCCTGAGCAGGGACTTTATACGGCGATTATAGCAGGCTTTATTATTTCTGCACTCGGCGGAAGTACAGTGCAGATTGCAGGACCAACTGCCGCATTTGCAACTATTGTTGCTGGCATTGTGGCAAAATATCAGATGGAAGGTCTTGCTATGGCAACTGTTATGGCAGGTATTCTTCTTGTCATTATGGGACTTTTTAAGCTTGGAAGCCTTATAAAATATATTCCGCACACTATCACAACGGGCTTTACTGCAGGTATCGCAGTTACAATTCTTATCGGTCAGCTTAAAGACTTTTTTGGAATTACATATCCCGATGGCTTAAAGCCTATTGAAACCTCAGAAAAGCTTCACGCGTTTTTTAATAACTTCTCAACCGTTAACTTATGGGCAGTTCTGGTAGGTGTGCTTTGCCTTTTAATACTTATTTTCTGGCCTTATGTAAGTAAGAAAATCCCCGGCTCTCTTATAGCGGTAATTTTCGGAATAGTTGTTGTAAAGCTTTTTAATATGAATGTAAACACAATAGGCGACCTTTACACAATAAATCCCGGACTTCCGAAAGTTGATGCTTCGTTTTTCAGCTTTGACCTTGCAATTAAAGTAATTCCCGACGCATTTACGATTGCGGTTTTAGCAGGAATTGAGTCGCTTCTCTCTTGCGTAGTTGCTGACGGTATGACAAACGAAAAACACAGGTCAAATATGGAGCTTATTGCTCAGGGCGCAGGAAATATCGGCTCTGCACTTTTTGGCGGAATACCGGCAACAGGAGCAATCGCAAGAACAGCGGCAAACATCAAAAACGGCGGAACAACACCAATTTCGGGTATGGTACACGCGGTCGTTCTTCTGCTCGTTCTTCTCGTTCTTATGCCTTATGCGGCACTCATTCCGATGCCTGCTATTGCGGCTGTGTTATTTGTTGTTGCGTATAATATGAGCCAATGGAGACCTTTTTTTAAAATCGTAAAAGAGGCTAAAAAACGAGAGACACTTGTTCTTTTGGTAACATTTTTGCTTACAGTTATTTTTGACCTCGTTGTTGCGATTGTAGCAGGACTTATTCTCTATGTTGTTTTAGAGAAAGTTATTTTTAGAAAAAAACAAGCTAATTAGAATTTTATAAACAAAAAACGGCTGTCTTACAAAAGTAGGATAGCCGTTTAATTTTTTCGTTATTTTGAAATACAGAGTTCATTATGAAAATACTTAAGAGTAGTATATTGAAATTTCTTTGAAGCATAATAATTACTTTTTCCGTTTGCAAATTTAATATAATCAGTTACAAATTTTTTGAATTGTTTTATAATAAACATATAGTTATCATTTAATTCTATATATTCCTTATCGTCAATTCGTGCCGCTTCACCTATGTATCTGCTATCATTTACAATAACAGCTTTAGTATAATCAAGTCCTGTTACAGTATTTGTCGGTCTGGTTGAATTTTTGAATTTATAGCAGTTGTTATGCGATACATTTGTTCTGAAGGGAATAGCAAAAGTGTTATTTTCGATTTTTATAAGGACAACTATATAAGGTCTGGTAACCTTATTTTAAATTTCCGGATAATTGCTGTTGTTATATTTAGCATAAAATTCCGATGACAGATAGTTTAATTGATAATTTTTTTTAGTGTTCATATTTTTTCCTCATTAAAAAAGAATAAAGCCCTTGCACATTAAGCACAAGGGCGTATCTTCCGTTGGGATTTCTTTTTGAAAGGTGTTACCCTCACACCCGGTCTTTGTTGGGGAT
>CAZZPN010000163.1:0-3194 GCA_964655495.1 uncultured Oscillospiraceae bacterium | reverse complement strand
CTTTACATCTCTGTGGCTCATTTTCAAAGCCTTTTTCAGCGTAAAATTCCTGTTCGCCTGCTGTGAACACAAATTCCTTTCCGCATTCTTTACAAGTTAATGTTTTGTCCTGATACATTTTTTTGTCTCCTTAGGTTTTTTAAAAATTTTTTTACTATTTTAATATAGCATTTTTTTAATTTTGGTTTTTATTCTCTGAATAGCATTATCCACAGCTTTTGGTTCTTTTCCCATAGCTGAAGCTATTTCCTTATAAGTCATCCCGGAATTAATTAGACACAAAACACTATATTCAAAGGAACTGAGTTCATTTTTTAAGTTAAGTAAAAAATTTTCAAAGTTTTCATTATCAATATACTGTTCTTCAGGACCAAAACAAAAAATCGGAATAACATTCCCGTTTTCGTCTTCAATCGGCTGATATTCATTAAGCGGAGTGTGCTTTTTCCGCAACGAATTTTTGATGGCTGTTTTAATTCTTAAAACTATACAGTTTTTTGAAAAAACGATAAAATCTGTTTCACGCGAAACATCATAGCTCTCAATTGCGTGAAAAAGTCCTATCATTCCCTCTTGAATGATGTCTTCTTTATCAGAGCCGGCAAGAAAATACTTAAACGCAAGTCCCCGTATAAACGGTTTAAACTCGTCGTAGATAATTTTCAAAGCATCCTCATCAAATGCCTTTGCTTTTAAAATAATCTCTCCGTCGATATGCGCCACCAGATATTTCCTCCCAAAATGCTATAAGACTATTATACAACTTTTTTTTAATTTGTCAACACTTTTCTGTCAATTTGTGTTAATATTTTCCCGACTTATATCGACAAAATATCTATTCTGCACAAAAAATTTTATCTGAAAAAGTGCTTGGTGCAAATTTTTCTTGCAAAATAAATTTTTTTGTGTTATACTATAATGGTATGAATATATAGAATTTTACAAGAGGTGAGATTTTTGGAAAATAAAGAGAATTATGGGCAGGAAAGTATCTCTAAATTAAAAGACGAAGAAAGAGTCAGACTCAGACCGGCAGTTATATTCGGTTCAGACGGTCTTGAGGGTTGTCAGCACGCTGTTTTTGAAATACTCTCAAACTCAATCGACGAAGCAAGAGAGGGATACGGAAAGAAAATTGAAGTAACAAGATTCAACGACCTGTCTGTTGAAGTAGTTGACCATGGACGAGGTATCCCTCTTGATTATAATACAAAAGAAGACACTTATAACTGGATGCTTGTTTTCTGCGAGCTTTACGCAGGCGGAAAATACAACAATCAGGATGGCGAAAATTACGAATACAGCTTAGGTCTTAACGGTCTTGGTGCTTGTGCAACACAGTATGCGAGTGAATATATGGATGTTGAGGTTGTAAGAGACGGTTACCTTTATAAGCTCCATTTTGAAAAAGGAAAAAATATCGGCGGACTTTCAAAAGAGCCTACATTGGAGAAAAAAACAGGCACAAAAATCCGTTGGAGACCTGACCTTGATGTTTTCACAGAGATTGAAATTCCGGCGGAATACTACATTAACACACTTAAAAAACAGGCTGTTGTAAACGAAGGGATTACCTTTATTTTAAAGGACCAGCGTGATGACGGAAAGTTCGAAGAATACAGCTTTGTATATAAAAACGGTATCACAGACTATGTTAACGAGCTTAAAGGCGAAAAGGCATTTACCGATGTCCACACAATAAGCGCTGAAAGGCTGGGACGGGACAGAAGCGACAAACCCGAATACAAAGTAAAAATGAACTTCGCTTTTTGTTTTTCAAATGAAGTGAATGTTTTAGAATATTACCATAACTCAAGCTTTTTGGAGCACGGCGGCTCACCTGATAAAGCTGTTAAAAATGCTTTTGTATATGCTATTGACAACTATATAAAGCAGTTAAACAAATACAACAAGAACGAAAACAAAATCACATATAATGATGTTTTTGATAGCTTGATACTTGTTTCAAATTCATTTTCTACAATCACTTCCTATGAAAATCAGACTAAAAAGGCTATAACAAATAAATTCATCCAGGAAGCGATGACAGATTTCTTAAAGCAAAAGCTTGAAACCTACTTTATAGAAAACAAAGCCGAAGCGGACAAGATTGCTGAACAGATACTTGTTAACAAAAGAAGCCGTGAACAAGCTGAAAAAGCAAAAGTAAACATCAAGAAAAAGCTTTCGGGAAATATTGATATTACAAACAGAGTGCAAAAATTTGTTGACTGCCGTACAAAAGATATCGAAAGACGAGAGCTTTATATCGTTGAGGGTGATTCTGCGCTCGGCTCGTGTAAGCAGGGGCGTGATGCCGAATTCCAGGCAATTATGCCTATAAGAGGTAAAATCCTTAACTGCTTGAAAGCAGGCTACGACAAAATTTTCAATTCCGAAATCATAACAGACCTTATGAGAGTGCTTGGTTGCGGAGTTGAACTGAAATTAAAAAATCAAAAAGATATGACTGCCTTTGACCTTTCAAAATTAAGATGGGACAAGGTTATAATCTGTACCGATGCCGATGTCGATGGTTTCCAGATAAGAACACTCGTTCTTACAATGCTTTATATCCTTACTCCGACACTTATTGATATCGGAAAGGTGTATATCGCAGAGTCTCCGCTTTTTGAGATAAACACAAAAAACGAAACATTCTTTGCTTATGATGAAAGAGAAAAAACTGAAATTATTTCAAAGCTCGGAAACGAAAAATACTCTATTCAGCGTTCAAAAGGTCTTGGTGAAAATCAGCCTGATATGATGTGGCAGACAACCATGAATCCTGAAACAAGGCGTCTTATCAAGGTTATGCCTGAGGACGCACTGAAAACAAAAGATATTTTTGATCTTCTTTTAGGTGATAATCTCCAGGGAAGAAAAGACTATATCCAGACAAACGGAAAAATGTACTACGAATTTCTTGATTTGAGCTGATGTTCTTTAAAATATCAGAGAGTATTAAATTAATCAGAAAGGTATATAAAATATATGAATTTTACTGAACAGCATATAACTGATACGCTTATGACAAACTATATGCCGTATGCGATGAGCGTTATTATTTCCAGAGCAATTCCGGAAATTGACGGTCTTAAACCGTCGCATCGCAAGATTTTATATACGATGTATAAAATGGGACTCCTAAATTCAGCAAAAACAAAGTCTGCAAATGTTGTAGGTCAGACAAT
>CAZZPN010000162.1:0-3226 GCA_964655495.1 uncultured Oscillospiraceae bacterium | reverse complement strand
GTTGAAGTAAAAAATCCTGTTTATAAAAGCTTTTATGTATCACAAGACGGTGATGACAATAACGACGGAACGAAGGAAAAGCCTTTTAAAACAATAGCGCGTGCAAGAGACGAGGTTGCAAAGGTTAATTCCGATATGACCGGTGATATATATGTGTATATTGACCCAGGGTATTATAAGCAAGATGAAACCCTATGTTTTACCGATAAAGACGGCGGTAAAAACGGCTTTAATGTTGTTTATACAGGCTCAGACCCGTTTTCTGAAACTGTTATCGGTGGCGGTATACATGTAACAGGCTGGGAAAAAACCGATACTGAAATTTATAAGGCTCATTTAGATACAAAAAATGAAATAAGAAATATGTATGTAAATGATGTTCCTGCACAGAGGGCAAGAAGTAAGTATATTTATCAGCAAATAGAGTTTTTCAAAAACGAAGGCTCGGAATATGAATATGATGGACTTGCTTTTGCAAGAAAAAATTTCCCTGAGAAATTCTATGATCCTGAGAGAATGGAGCTTGTATATGAAATTTTATGGGTAAACCATCGTAAACCTGTAAAATCAGTTACCTATAATGAAGATACGGTATCCTTTGAAATGGAGCAGCCTTATTTCCATGCTGTTATCAAGTCAAACACAGGCCCTGTCTCAAGCGGCGGTGGTGGCTATCCATATTTTGAAAACGATATGGCATTTTTAGATGAGCCGGGCGAATTTTATTTCGATATTGATAATGAAACAATCTATTATATCCCCCGTGAGGGAGAAAATTTAGATGAGGTTTATGTTGCCGATACCGAATTTTTAATGGAAATAAAGGGAAGCGGACTTGACAGCAAGGTTGAGAACCTTCATTTTGAAAGACTTTCCTTTAAATACAGCGCATGGTATGAAGTAAATGAAGGTGCTAATTTCGGTCAGGCTGAAAATATGACGGTTTATGACAAAACCGAGCAAATCGGAAGTAAAATCATGCCTGCACAGATAGAAGTGTCATATGCAAAAAGCATTGATTTTAAAGACTGTGTGTTTATAGGTCTTGGCTCTGTTGCACTCGGTATGAAAAACGCAGTTTCTCACAGCGATATAACAGGAAACATATTTAAAGACAGCGCAGGCTCGGCTATTAATATTGGTCACTATGACCACTTAAACGAAATTCCCGAAGGTCAGGAAAGAGTAAATAACATTCTTATTAAAAACAATGTTATAAGAAGAACATCTTATGAATATCACCATAACTGTGCTATAACTCTTTATTATACAAATTCTGTAAGAGTTCTTAACAACGATATAAGAGACCTCCCATATACAGGAATTTCTATGGGCTGGGGATGGGGTACTCATGATGTTATAGACTGTGCAAACAACGAAATTGCGTATAATCGCCTTGAGGATGTAATGTCGCCTATGAAGGACGGCGCCCATATCTATACTTTAGGCCCAAACAGAAATTCAACCATCCATGACAACTATACTCACAGAGCATTTGATTATGAGGGCGGAATTTATTTTGACCAGGGAAGCAGTTATATGAAAGCATATAACAATGTTACCTCGGAAAATAAATTCTGGATGTTCGCAAGAGCAAATGCAGGACTGAAAAGCTTAGAGATTTATAATAACTACGCAGACAAAACTACTGAATCAATCGACTATCTTAATGTAAAGGTGCACGACAACTTCTTTGAACCAGATTATAAGGAAAAGGGCTGGAGTAAGGAAGCACAGGCAATTATTGACGCTTCGGGTGTTGAGGAGCCTTATAAGAGACTTCTTAATAAGGCTGACTTGCCGGACTTTGCAGATGCTAATTTCAGAACTGTTCCAACCTCTTCATTTGTGGGCAGAAACTCATGGATAACTGCCGGAACCTTTAAAGAATACTATAAGCCAGACAACGGAATTCCGACAGTTTATGCCGCAGGTTCTATAGGTAACACTTTAGTTGGCGAATGGGAAGAATGGGAAGTTGAAATTTTAGAAACAGGAATGTATAACCTTATCATTCAGGGCGGTAACGGTGCTGAAAATGCACAGCCAAAGGCAAGACTTTATATTGACGGAATGGTTTTCCACGAGGGAATAGATGTTCCAAACTTCGTTCCGGGAAAATGGCAAGCAGGCGAAATACCTTGCGGTGAGGTTTTCTTAGAGAAAGGAACACATACCTTTAGAATAGAGCAGGTTGACGCAAACTTCTTAGTAGGACCTTTTAAATTTTCAAAAGGTGAAGATTTAATTGACTCCGACCCTGAATATGATGAAGGAAAATTACAAAGTGAGCTTTTAGCGGAAGACCCGGTAATATTTAACGATATGGTTGGGCACTGGGCAGAAAACTCAGTATTAAGCCTTTATGAACAGAAGCTTATAAACGGAACTGGGGAAAATACATTTTCTCCCGAAAGAGAAATTACTCTTTATGAAACAATGCTTATCGTTATGAGAATTTTGGGTGAAGATGAGAACGCAGTAAACGAAAAATTATCCGAAATAGGCTATGGTGCTAAATTATCAGCAATAAACAACCCTATTTCTCGCGAAGAGCTTTGTGATATTCTTATGAAAATTTATGCCTCCTTAAAAGGAAATTATAAGGTTACAGTTGATTATAACGCATATAATGATTTTTCTAAGATAAAAACAGAATATCAACCAAGCATTTGGGGAGCAAGAGATCTTGGACTTTTTAAAGGCGATACAAATAATAACTTCAATCCTCAAAAAACACTTACAAGAGCAGAAGCAGCAACAGTTATAAACAGATTATCAATTATGATAAAATAAATATTAAATAAATTAATTATGAAAGGATTTTTTAAATGAAAACAAAAACTAATTTCAGAAAAATTACTTCATTGTTGCTCACATTTTTAATGATATTATCAATGGGAACTTTTTCTGCACTTGCAGAGGAAGTGACTGAAGAAACACTTAGTTATACATACACAGCAGCAGAGTTAAATGAGCTTACTACAAAATCAATTGAGAGTTTTCAGCCGTCTTACAATTACGGAAAAGCAGCGCTTACAATGCGTGGTGCAAGCAGTCATTATGTAACATTTACATTTGATGGCGAAACAGCGGGCTATACCCCAACTATTGAAGGCTCAACCTCCAGTGGTACTGCAAAGCTTGAAGTAATAAATAACACAACAAATGAAAGTGTGTCTGTCAGCGTTGCAGCTACAGGTTCATATAGCACTTTTGTATCAAC
>CAZZPN010000161.1:0-3231 GCA_964655495.1 uncultured Oscillospiraceae bacterium | reverse complement strand
GCTCCCAAACGCCTGCGCAGTTCGTTTCGTGCATTCCAATTTACCCTCCTCTCATACATAACACTTTTTAAAACCCCAAAAGGTTGCAAAAATATTGAAAATTTTTTTATTTTTTTACAAAAAGCTCCAAAACTCACTGTTATCAAGGGTTTTGGAGCTTAATATTTTTTTAAATTATTGAATTTTGTTCTCTCTGTATCTTGATTTTCTTATTCCCACAAAATTTTCTTCGTGTGTAACTTCACATTCAAAGTCGCAGGGGAGAAGTGCAATCTCCAGAACCTGAGAAAAATCACTTACACACATAAAGTTCAAATCTTTTCTGATTTCCATAGGAATATCTTCGATATCTTTTTCATTATCTTTAGGAATTATAATATCATATATTCCTGCTCTGTGAGCTGAAATTGATTTTTCTTTAAGACCTCCGATAGGGAGAACTTTTCCTCTTATTGAAATTTCACCTGTCATCGCAACATCGCATCTTATTTTTCTGTTGGTAAGAGCAGATGTAACTGCAAGTGCGATTGTTATTCCGGCAGACGGTCCGTCTTTTGGAGTTGCACCGTCAGGGAAGTGAATAAAAATATCTTTCTTTTTATAAAAATCTTCTTCAATATTTAAAAGCGGAGCGATAGTTCTTATGTGTGTAACAGCAATCTTTGTTGATTCCTTCATTACATCACCCAAACTTCCGGTTGCTTCTATTTTACCGCTTCCGTCAACACATACAGCTTCGCAAAACAAAGTATCACCGCCTGCAAGAGTCCAGGCAAGTCCCATAGCAGCACCAACTTGCGGAAATTCAAATTTATTTTCAGTAAGATATTTTTTCTTTCCTAAATATTTTTCAATATTATCTTTAGTTACTTTTACAGGCGCTTTATTTAAAATATAATCCTTCTCGCATTTTCTTATAAGATTTATTATTGTTCTTTCTAAATTTCTTACACCTGCTTCACGAACATAAAAATCAATCATGGAGTATAAAGCAGTTTCATCGATTGAAATTTGTTTTTTTGTAATTTTGTGTGATTTATATTGCTTTTTCAAAAGATGGTCTTGTGCAATCCTGAATTTTTCATAGCGTGTGTAACCAGAAAGATTAATAACCTCCATTCTGTCTCTAAGCGGAGCAGGAATAGTATCGGGATTATTTGCAGTTGTAATGAAAAGCACTTCGGATAAATCAAAAGGCACATCAAGATAGTGGTCAGTAAAGGTACTGTTTTGTTCCTTATCAAGTGCCTCTAAAAGCGCACTTGCAGGATCACCTTTATAATTTGAGCCAAGCTTATCAATTTCGTCAAGTAATATAAGTGGATTTTTAACCTTTGACGCTCTTACAGCGTTCATAAGGCTACCCATCATCGAGCCTACATAAGTTTTTCTGTGGCCTCTTATTGTTGCTTCATCAGAAACTCCGCCCAATGACATTCTCTGATATTTTCTTCCGAGCGCTTTAGCAATAGAACGGGCAATAGATGTTTTTCCGACACCGGGTGGTCCTATAAGACAAAGTATCTGTGAATGAATTTCGGGATTAATCTGTTTTGCAGATAAATATTCAATAAGCTTTTCTTTAACATCCATAAGTCCGTAATGGTCATCATCAAGAATTTTCATACACTTCTTAATATCAACCTTTTCAACTGTCTTTTTGGACCAGGGAAGGTCAAAAACAGTATCGAGATATGAACGCAATACGGAAGCTTCCTGAGAATATGCCGGAAGATGTGAAAAACGGCTTATTTCTTTTTGGATTTTTTCTTTTGCTTCTTCGGAAATCGGAAGTGAAGAAAGCTTTTTTTCGTATTCTTCCGAAAGAGATTGCGTGTCTTCAGTTTCACCAAGTTCTTCATTTATAATCTTAAGCTGTTCACGAAGATAATAGTCCCGGTGGTTTTTATCCATACTTTCCTTTACTTTATTCTGAATATCAATCTCAATTTTAAGAAGCTCAATTTCGTTTGAAAGAATTTTCAAAAGCTCATTTAATCTTTTTTTAGGATCAGTTATTTCAAGAAGATATTCCTTATCGTCATAATCAAGAAGCATACTTCCGGCTATTGTATCAGTCAAGATATCAATATTATCAAGCGGTGCAACTCTGTGCATAACATCCGGAGAAATTCTTCCGATAATATGAAAATACTCTGCGAATAAATCCTTTAATGAACGAATTTGTGCTTCAAGCTTTTTAGTTTTTTTGTAAGTGAATACCTGCTTTTTTATTTCAACATTTGTAAAAAGCATTCCATTTTGCTCAAAAATATCTTTTCTTTCGCCTCTGACTTGTGCATCAACAAGAACTCTTACACAATCATTAGGGAGCTTCATAAGCTGTTTTACATTTGCGACTGTTCCGGTTTTATAAAAATCTTCTTCATTCGGTTTTTCTGTTGAGGGGTCAATCTGTGTAAGAAGAAGGATTGGAACATTATGTGAAATTGCATATTCAACTGCTTTAACTGAAAATTTTCTTTGTGCGTCAAGATGCATAGAGGTATGCGGAAATATAGCAAGACCTCTAAGCGGCAGAACCGGTATTGTTACTGTTTTAATTTCTGCTGTATTTTCAGGAGTATTGTTTTTCTTTTCTGTCATGGTTTTTCCTCCTTTTTAATGTATAATCAAAAGTGATTTTTCATATATATTAATTATATTATGTGTTTTTTTGGTGAATGACTATAAACTAAATATTATCAACACATAGTAAAAATATTATACAACAAATCTATATTAAAAGTCAAGTATATATAAAAAAAAGGTGTCATTATGAAAAGAAAAATTCTGTCATTACCGGTGTTTTTTACAATATTCTATTTTTTTCTCACTTTAATTACTTGTGCATGTGGTTTTTGGGGGGAAAATTATTTTATAAAAGAAAATAATTCACTAAAAAACAGCGATGAAAAAAGCTTTGTAAATCTTCTTATCGGAAATGATGTTAAAAAGCTTTCGATTAACGAATATCTATACGGAGTTGTAGCTGCAGAAATGCCTGCAAGTTTTGAAGAAGAAGCACTTAAAGCTCAGGCGATTGCCGCAAGAACTGAAACAATAAAGAAAAAAAATGAGGAAAATAAAGACCATAAAAATGCAGATGTATGTGATAATCCCTCTCATTGTCAGGCATATTATTCCGAAGCTGATTTAAAAGAAAAATACGGTGATAAATGGCTCAAAAAAGACTATTTAAAAATCAAAAAATCTGTTGATGATACAAAT
>CAZZPN010000160.1:1564-3234 GCA_964655495.1 uncultured Oscillospiraceae bacterium | reverse complement strand
ATGAAAGTTTTGTTGAAATCGCCTGTGAATTTAATAAAAACACCGGCTATTTTTGCTTCAATGGTCATTCCTGTTCACCACCTTTTCTTATAGTTTAACACATATACTCCTAAAAAGCAAGCATTTAAAAAAATAAACATAAATTTTCGAGAAAAAGAGCTTTTAAAGTGAGAAAATTATTCCTCTGAAGAAAGCTCTTCCCAGGCTTCATAAAGACTGTCAAGCTCGTTTTTTAGTGTTTCAAGCGCTTCGCATTTTTCTTTTAAAAGTTCAAAATCGGAAGCGTTTTCGGGAGCAGAAATTTCTTTTTGGGTTTGAGTAATGGAAAGTTCCTTTTCTTCTATTTCTTTTTCTATCCTCTTTAATTCGGAAAGTTTTTTTGCGTTTTTCGCTCTTTCTTCTTTTGAACGGTAGAATTTATTTTTGTTTTCTTCGTTTTTACTTTCTTCTTTTACTTCGTTTTGGTTTTTTTGATTTTTTTGGTTGGAAATTTTTTTCTTCTCAACATAATAATCGTAGTTTCCTTCAAAAAAGCTTATTTTGTCCTTTTGCATCTCAATGATTTTTGTGGGGACTTTGTTAAGAAGATAACGGTCATGTGAAACCATAATTATTGTTCCCAAGAAGCTTTTGAGTGCTTCATCAAGCACTTCCTTAGCCGATAAATCAAGATGGTTTGTCGGCTCGTCTAAAATAAGAACATTACCTTTTTCGAGCATCATAAGTGTAAATTTTAATTTTGCTTTTTCTCCGCCCGAAAGAACTTCAATATTTTTATATATTTCTTCGTTTTTTATTAACACTTTACCTAAAATATCTCTTATCTGTTGTTCATACATAAGAGGGTAGCGGTCATGTATTTCGTCAATAACGCTTTTTTTGCCGTCAATAAGTGTAGTTTCCTGCTCAAAGTAGGATTTTTTAACATTTCCGCCCCATTTTATTTCGCCTTTTTCTATATCGAAAAGGTTTAGAATTGCTTTTAAAAAGGTCGATTTTCCGATGCCGTTTTCGCCGACTATGGCGATTTTTTCGCCTCGCATAATATGGAGATTGATACTGTTAAAAAGAGTGTTATCGCCGATTTTAAGAGTGAGGTCTTTTACATCAAGAATATCTTTTACCGGCTCTGTCTTATAATCAAAAGTAAGCTTTATTGTTTTTGTATAGTCAGACGGCTTTTCGAGTATTTCCATTTTATCGAGAGTGTTTTGTCTGCTTTTTGCGCTTTTTGCAGTTGAGGCACGGGCGTGATTTTTTGCAACATATTCTTTTAAGGAAGCTATTTCATTTTGCTGTTTTTCGTATTCCTTTTCCATTGTCGCGATATTTGTTTTTTTGGTAACAACAAACGAACTGTAGTTTCCTTTGTAGCGTTTTAGCTTACCTTTGTATATTTCTGCGATTTCGTTTACGCATTTGTCAAGAAAATATCTGTCATGGGACACCATAAGAATAGCACCTTTATAGGTTGTCAAGTAATCCTCAAGCCAATTAAGCGTTTTAAAATCAAGATGGTTTGTCGGCTCGTCCAAAATAAGAAGCTGAGGTTCGGAAAGAAGAAGGGATGCAAGAGAAAGTCTTGTTTTTTCTCCTCCCGAAAGGGAAGAAACCTTTTTTTTACAGTCAGCCTGCGAAAACCCCATACCTGTGCGGACAGTATCTATCTT
>CAZZPN010000160.1:0-1554 GCA_964655495.1 uncultured Oscillospiraceae bacterium | reverse complement strand
ACATTTATGTTGTATCCGTCTTGTTGTTCAAACTGCGTCTGCAGCTTTGCGTAGCGGGAATTTAAAGCTTTGTATTCATCACTGTTTTCATCACATTCGGAGATTTTTCTGTAAAGCTCATTTCGCTCTTTTTCAACATTTAAAAGCTCGGAGAAAACATTCTTTAAAACCTCGCCTACTGTGAAATCGGAAATAAAATCGCTGTTTTGCTTTAAATAACCGATTGTCTTTCCCATTGTTATAACTTCGCCGTTTGTTATTTCAAGCTCTTTTGTGATAACATTAAGAAGAGTGGACTTCCCGGCGCCGTTAACACCGATAAGTCCAATCCTGTCATTATCTTCAATTTTGAAATTTATGTTTTCGAGGATTTGAGTTGCCCCGAAAAAAACATCAACATTTTTTAATTCTGCAATCATATTTTTATATTTTTCTTTACTGTTTTGCTATTTTTGCGATTAAATCAGCCTTATCTGTCATTTCCCATTTAACATTGAGGTCTTCTCTTCCCATATGACCGTAGGAAGCGAGATTACGGTAAATCGGCTTTCTTAAATCAAGCTCTTTTATAATGGCTTCTGGTCTTAAATCAAAAAGTTCGTTTACAATTTCTTCAATCTTTTCGTCAGGAATTTTTCCTGTCGAGAAAGTATCGACCATTATTGAAACAGGCTTTGCGATACCTATTGCGTAAGCAAGCTGAACTTCACATTTAGATGCAATTTTTGATGCAACAATGTTTTTTGCAACATATCTTGCCGCATAGGCAGCACTTCTGTCAACCTTTGTAGGATCCTTTCCCGAAAATGCACCGCCGCCATGACGAGCATAACCGCCGTAGGTATCAACTATTATTTTTCTTCCGGTAAGACCGCTGTCTCCCTGAGGCCCGCCTATAACAAATCTTCCTGTCGGATTAATGAAAAATTTTGTGTTTTCGTCAATAAGGGAAGACGGGATTATTTCGTCTATAACATATTTTCTTATATCTTCTCTTAACTTTTCCAATGTTACATCGGGACTGTGCTGTGTTGAAATAACGACAGCCTCAATTCTTTTAACTTCGTTTCCGTCATATTCAACGGTAACCTGACTTTTTCCGTCAGGGCGAAGATAATTTAAAATTTCAGATTTCCTTACATCTGTAAGTCTTTTTGCAAGCTTATGCGCAAGTGAAATCGGAAGCGGCATAAGCTCAGGTGTTTCATCGCAGGCATAGCCGAACATCATTCCCTGGTCTCCGGCACCGGTAGAGTTGTCATCGTCTGAACTGTCAACGCCCATCGCAATATCGCTCGACTGCTCATCTATCGAGGTAACAACTGCGCAGGTGTTGCCGTCAAAACCGTATTTTGCTCTGTCATATCCTATATCAAGAACAACCTGTCTTGCAATTTTTGGTATATCAACATAACAGTTTGTGGAAATTTCTCCCATTACTGAAATAAGCCCTGTTGTGCAGGTTGTTTCACACGCAACTCTTGCAGCAGGGTCTAAAGAGAGTATAGTATCAAGTACAGTATCTGAAATCTGGTCGCAGATTTTATCCGGATG
>CAZZPN010000159.1:0-3359 GCA_964655495.1 uncultured Oscillospiraceae bacterium | reverse complement strand
ACAAACTATTTTTTGTCGATACAAGGCAAAAACGCAACCAATACTGTCGTATTGGTAAGGCTTTTAACACAGTAGCGGCAAAAAAGAGAAAGTAAAAAACGAGGTTTGGATAGCTTCTGTCACGCTACTCATACTCTTTAGCATGGTCCCTTATAGCGTTTGAAGCTGCATTTTTTTCAGCTTCTTTTTTTGTTTTTCCCTCGCCAATTCCCAAAGTACGCCCCATATGAGTTACCTTTGAAACAAAACGCTTATTATGTTCGGGACCTGTCTCACTCACAAGTAAATATTCAAGGTCAACTTTTGATTTTCTCTGAACGATTTCCTGCAAAGTTGTTTTTGAATCTGTCTTATTAATATTTTTTATTGAAATCTGAATCTGTTCTTCCATCAATCTAAGTATAAGATTTTTTGCTTTTTCAAAGCCACCGTCAAGATAAACAGCTCCGAAAATTGCCTCCAAAGTATCGGAAGTTGTACTGTCAAGATGTTGTATATTCAGATTTTTTTCTCCCTTACCTATAAAAATAAACGAAGAAACATCAAGTTCATTTGCAACAACAGCCAAGGATTTTTCACAAACGACAGCAGCCTTAAGCTTTGTAAGCTGTCCTTCCGGAACATTAGGAAGCCTTTTGTAAAGCTCCTCGGAAATTGTAAGCCCTAAAACAGAATCACCTAAAAATTCAAGTCTTTGATTATAGTCTTTTTCATTATGCTCAACTGCGTAAGAACGCCTCGTGAGAGCAATTTTTATAAATCTCTTATCGGAAAAACAATAATCTATTAACTTTTCAAGTTCTTCTATATTCCTCATTTTTTATTCTCCTTTCCGCTTCGATATTTTTTAGCCGAAACCACTGCGAAAAGTAGTTTCGGCATTTTTTATTTATTACATTTCGTTCTGTTCCAAATATTCAACGATATCGCCAACAGTTGACATTTTCTGTGCAAGATCATCAGGAATATCTATTCCAAATTCATCAGAAAAAGCCATAATCATCTCAACTACATCAAGTGAGTCTGCTCCAAGCTCATCGATAATCTGCGAATTTCTTGTGATCTTGTCAACACTGATGCTTAACTGTTCGGATATAATACCCGCTACTTTTTCAAACACAAACTTCACCCTCCTTTTTTAGTTAGTAATATGACTTATTAAAACAAAAAAGTGTTAATCAACGGCAACTTCTTCGCCTTCTGATAATTCTGTCTTAACAAGTTCTTCAATTTTTTTACTGATTTGTTCTTCAGCACACTTATTTGCAAACAAAATAGCATTTTTTATAGCTTTTCTGTCCGAATTTCCGTGTGCCTTTACAGCAGGCGCTTTAAGTCCTAAAATGATTGCGCCCCCTGTTTCCTTTGCATCAAATTTTTTGAGTGCTTTCTTAAAATGCGGCAATATAACAGCCGCAGCAAGTTTTGTTAAAAGATTTGTTTTAAAAACACCTTTTATAACCTGCATAAGAGCATCTATCGTTCCCTCAATGGATTTTATAACAAGATTTCCTGACCATCCGTCAGAAACATAGACATCAGCAGCACCACTAAGTACATCCCTTGCCTCTATATTCCCTACAAAATTTATATGTTTATTCTCTTTTAAAAGATTATATGCTTCAACAATCGTATGAGTTCCTTTGTGATGTTCAACACCTATATTGATAAGACCAACTCTCGGTTTTTCTTTGCCGAAAACGCAAGAACAGTAAACGGACCCCATAAGCCCAAACTGAGAATAATATTCACTTTTACATTCGGCGTTTGCACCTGAATCAATAAGTACAGCGTTTCCTTTAAGAGTAGGAATAAGCGGTGCCAACGCACTTCTCTTTATTCCCTGAAGTCTCTTTATAATAAGTGTTGCACCTGTAAACACTGCCCCCGTATTTCCGGCACTTACAAACGCATCGCCCTCACCTTCCGAAACAAGCTTAAGTGCTTTAACCAAAGAAGAATCTTTTTTTGTTCTTACAGCGCTTATAGGATCATCATCATTTTCCACAACCTCACTTGTAGGAACAACTTCTATTCTCCCCGAAAAATCTTCATTAAAGCTCTTTAAGATTTCATTTATCTTTGTTTCATCACCGGTTATGATTATCTTCAAGTCTTCATTTTCTTTTACGGCATCAACGGCACCCGAAACGATTTCCACAGGAGCATTATCTCCGCCCATACCGTCAAGAATTATTTTCATTTTGTTTACCTCGCTTTTAAAATTTAAGCCTTAAATTCGGCAAAGGGCTTTTTTTCAAAAAAAGCCCTTTAAAAAACACAATATACTAAAACTATGTATTAATCAAAAAGTGTACTTACAGACAAGTCTTCATAAATTCTGTCAATAGCTTCAGCAAAAACTGTTGCAGAAGATAAAACTGTCATATTATCAAGTTTCTTTTCTTCAGGCAATGCTATTGTATCAAGAACAACGATTTCATCAATCGCTGCATTTTTCAGTCTTTCGATAGCAGGGCCGGAGAAAACAGCGTGTGAACATCCGATTTTAACTGATTTTGCACCTTTTTGTTTGAGTGCGTCAACAGCATGAACAATAGTTCCGGCAGTATCAATCATATCGTCAATCATGATAACATCTTTGCCTTCAACATCACCTATTATATTCATAACTTCAGACACATTTGCCTTCTGTCTTCTTTTATCAATGATAGCCATAGGAATTTCAAGCTTTTCACCGTAAAATCTTGCTCTTGTTACAGAACCAAGGTCAGGAGAAACCATAATGGTGTTTTCCTTATCCTTAAGTGTACTTGCAAAATAAGGACACAAAATTGCTGAACCTAAAAGATGATCAACAGGAATATTGAAAAATCCCTGAATCTGAGCAGCGTGAAGATCCATAGTAAGAACTCTGTCTGCTCCTGCAGCAGTAATAAGGTCTGCAACAAGCTTTGCAGAAATCGGATCTCTTGCCTTTGCTTTACGGTCCTGTCTTGCATAACCGAAATACGGTATAACAGCTGTTATTCTTCCTGCTGAAGCCCTTTTGAAAGCGTCAATCATTATAAGAAGCTCCATAAGATTATCGTTTACAGGATTGCAGGTTGACTGAATAACAAATACATCAGAACCTCTTACTGTTTCAAAAATATTAACGGAAATTTCTCCGTCAGAAAATTTAACTGTGCTTGACTGTCCTACAGTTAATCCAAGATTAGCCGCAATATCATCTGCAAGCTTTTTGTTTGAATTGGCTGCAAAAATTTTGATGTCTTTTCCGTGTGTAATCATTTTTATAAATTCCCTTTCTTATGTAGTACACTTTTTCAAAAAAAATATCTTCATAATAATATTGTCTTTATAATTACATTATACAATGTTTTTCCTAATATTTC
>CAZZPN010000158.1:0-3372 GCA_964655495.1 uncultured Oscillospiraceae bacterium | reverse complement strand
TTTAAACGATATAAAATATAAGCTTTCGGATAACTGCTTTGATTTTACAGATGATAATTTTAATGAAGAATTTTATGAAAATATCGCTGTATGCAGTGATGAAATGATGGAAGAATTTTTATCGCATAATAAGATTTCATCAGAGAAAATAAAAGAGGCTGTATTTGAATGTAAAATTTTTCCTTGTGTATTCGGCTCTGCACTAAAACTTGAAGGTGTAGAAAAGCTTATAAATATTCTTGATACTTACATGGTAAGAAAGAAGAAAAACGAGAATTTCGGTGCAAAAGTTTTTAAAATCACAGAAGATGAACAAGGCGTAAGATTAACGCATTTAAAGGTAACCGGTGGAAATTTAAAAGTAAAAACTGTTATAGAAACAAAAGACAAAAACGACGAATACAGAAGCGAAAAAATCAATCAGATAAGAATATATTCCGGCTCAAAATTTATAGCTGTTGATGAGGCTGAGGCTGGAACTGTCTGCGCTGTAAGCGGACTTTCAAAAACATATCCCGGTCAGGGACTTGGTTTTGAAACAGATAATAATACCTTTATTTCTGAGCCTGTTCTCAATTATAAAGTTAATATTATTGATAATACAGATGTTCATACAGTTCTTAAAAAATTCCGTGAGCTTGAACAAGAAGAAACAATGCTTAATATTTCCTGGAATGAATTTCTTCAGGAAATTCATATCAGTCTTATGGGTGAAATTCAGCTTGAAGTTTTAAAACAGATTTTTTTTGACAGATATAATATAAAAATTGATTTCGGACAAGGCAACATCGTTTACCGAGAAACTATCGAGGATACCGTTGAAGGTATGGGACATTACGAGCCTTTAAGACATTATGCAGAAGTTCATCTTATTTTAGAGCCTTTAAAAAGAGGAAGCGGTATTATTGTGGAAGCAGATTGCAGTGAAGATATTTTGGAAAAAAATTGGCAAAGACTTATTTTGACGCATTTAACTGAAAAAACTCACATAGGTGTCCTTACCGGTTCACCGATAACAGATATAAAAATCACTTTTGCTTCGGGGAAACCACATCTTAAGCACACAGAGGGCGGAGATTTCAGGCAGGCAACCTATCGTGCAGTAAGACATGGACTAAAGAGGGCAAAAAGTGTATTGCTTGAGCCCTTTTACAGTTTTATAATTGAAGTTCCGTATGAATCAACCGGCAGAGTAATGACAGATATAAATAATATGGGCGGTGAATTTGAACCGCCTGAAACTGTTGGTGATTTTACCGTTATAAAGGGAAGCGCACCGGTGTTTGAAATGAGGGATTACCATAAAGAATTAATAGGCTTCACTCATGGAAAAGGGAGAATAAATTGTAATGTTAAGGGTTATTTTAAGTGTCATAACGAAGATGAAGTCATTAAAAAAATCGGATATGAATTCGAGCATGACACGCAGAACACAGCGGATTCAGTTTTTTGTGCTCACGGCTCAGGCTTCACAGTAAAATGGGATGAAGCAGAAAATTATATGCACCTTGAAAGTGTATTAAAAAGCAAAAATGATGATGATTTTAATGTCAAAATAACTGAAAATAAAGTAAGGTCTTATGTTGATTCACTCGAAGAAGATAAAGAGCTTATGAAGATTTTTGAGCGCACATATGGACCGATAAAAAGGAATTTGTATTCTGCATTGCATACAAAAAAAGAAATTAAAGATAGCCCTGTAAAATATAAAGCTTCGCCAAGAAAGAAAGACGGAAGCTATTTGCTTGTTGATGGCTATAACATTATATTTGCTGTTGACGAATTAAAAGCACTTGCCAACGAAAATTTAGACCTGGCAAGAAATAAACTTATAACACTATTATGCAATTACAGAGCTTTTATTGAAAGTGAGATTATTGTTGTTTTTGACGCTTATAAAGTAAAAAACAATCCCGGAGAATTGGAAAAAATAGGGAATATAAATGTTGTATATACAAAAGAAGCTGAAACCGCAGACAGATATATAGAAAAAGTATCACAGGAGCTTTCGAAAAATTATTTTGTGCGAGTTGCCACATCCGACAGCTTAGAGCAGCTTATTATCTTTGGCAGTGGCGCTTACAGAATCACAGCCGAAGCATTTTACAAAGATATTTTAGGAGTTGAAAAAACAATTTCTGATTTTTTAAATAGTCAGTAATATTTTAATTTCAACAACATAAAATTAATAATAATGAAAAAAACGGAGTGATTTTATGTTTGTTGTATTAAAGAAAAAAATGATAATTTTAGCTCTTATTATCCTTATTTTATTGTTTGGAATTTCTTCACTTTTCAAAAATCACGGAATCTATGTAAATAGCCAGAAGATAGAAACATCTGATATTGTTGTTATCGATGCAGGACATGGCGGGATGGACGGAGGATGTGTAGGAGAGGGGAATATTTTAGAAAAAGACCTCAATTTAAAGGTTGCAAAAAAGCTTGAAAAAATATTTTTGAATAATGGTTATAAAGTTGTGATGACGAGAACTGAAGATATCTCCTTAGCAACTGATGAAAGTGTAAAAATTAAAACTCAAAAAACTCAGGACCTTAAAAAAAGAGCAGAAATTGCTAATGAATCAGGTGCAGCAATTTTTATAAGTATCCATATGAATCAGTATAGCAGTCCTGAAATTTCCGGTGCACAGGTTTTTTATAATAAAAACGATAAAATCGGTGAAAAATATGCTAAAAGCGTAATGGACTGTTTAAAAAAGGTTGATGCAAAAAATAAGCGTGTATCAAAAGAAATACCAAACAAAAATCTTGTATTTAATAAATTAACAATTCCGGGGATATTAGTAGAATGTGGTTTTTTATCAAACAAAGAAGAATGTAAAAAGCTTCAGGATGACCTTTATCAAAATGATATTGCAAATGCAATTTATAACGGTATAATAAGCTGTAAATAAAAAGATAAAAAACAAAAAAATTCCTATATTTAGAAAAAACTATTGATAAAAAATATATTTTGTTGTATAATGTAAGTATGATATAGATAACAAGGATGGTTTTTTGGTGATGATAAACGAATTGGATATATACAAAAATAAAACAATATTTTTTTCAGGTATAGGCGGCGTGAGCATGAGTTCACTTGCTATTATACTTATGAATAACGGTTTTAAGGTTTGCGGAAGTGATATTAAAGAATCAGGAAACACGCTTAAACTTCAGGATATGGGAATAAATGTTATAATAGGGCAGGAGGCGTCAAACATTACTGACAAAATCGGTCTTGTTGTAAGAACTGCGGCCGTTTCTCTTGACAGTCCTGAAATTGTAGAAGCTTCAAAGCTTGGAATTGATATTATGGAAAGAAGCACACTTCTCGGGCTTGTTATGAAAGCTTATAAAAACCGTATT
>CAZZPN010000157.1:0-3423 GCA_964655495.1 uncultured Oscillospiraceae bacterium | reverse complement strand
CAAGAGTAAATTTACTTGTTCCGCCGCCCGCACCATATGTAACCCTCATAAACGATGGTCTTAATTTCGCAATTTCTTCGGTAGCAATTTTTACACTCTCAAAACTCATTTCGGTTTTTGGTGGAAAAACTTCAAATGAAAGCGAAAGTGTGTCTTTTTTCAGTAAATCAATTATTTTCATCTTTTTTGCTCCGTTTCTGTTTATTATAATAGATATTATAGCACTAAATTACCTTAATAGTCAAGTGTTTTTGGTTTCAAAAAGAAAAAATACTTTTTAATATTTTTATTGAAATAAAAAGACACATCAAACGGATTTTTAAAAATCACAAAATGACATGTCTTTTTTAATTCTTTCTTAATTCACATTTATCCTTACTTGAGTTTGAATTTTACTATTTGCTTGTCCTCTATTCTGTCAATCAAATTTTCTCTAAAAAGTTGTGTAATTATGACAGCAATTTTTGAAGTAGTACAATTAGCAAGAAGCTCACTATTTTTTTGTAGTTCCGTTATGCTCAGTGCTTCACCTTTAGATTTCAAAATATTGTTAATTTCTTTTTTAATTCTATCGTTTCTTTCTTCATGTTCTAACCTTGATTGTTTGTTTTTTATTTCAAAATATAACTTACCACCACCATTAACCTTATACTTTTCATTTAAATATCTTAATTCTTCTTTCTCTATTAATGTATCCAGCAACCCTTTCACAAATCTTTCAGTCATATCTGATAAGCTTTCTATTTGCATAATTTGTTTTATCGTAGCATATTTGTTTTTCTCAACAAATTTGAAAATTTCTTCCAGCATAAAATGTTTAACGAGTTCTTCAGGCGTCGTTTTCTCCCCGGTTGATTTATAAATTACCATATCATTAGGTTTATCAGGTCTCAAAGGTAATGGGTATTGTTCATATACCCTTTTTTTAATTACTTCTTTTTCATTACTTAATCCATTTTTGACGCTCGATATTTCTCTTTCCAATTTTGTTTCTAAATATGATAAACGATTTTTCTCATCTGAAATTTTTATATCTATTTCTTCCAGACTTTTTTTCAAACGCTTTTTTTCACTAAAATTGAAAAAATTCAGCCTTGAAAATTCTCTTTCAAGTTGTACTTTTGTTTTATAAAGTTCATCAATAGCTTCTTTTATACAACATGTTTTCTTTGCATTTTCTACATGCATTTGGTGTAATCTATCTTTTTCACTCTGTTTAATTGCACCACTTAATTCAGTTATACGAGTTAACTCTATTTTATGAAATTTATCTGCCCACTCTACATAAAGCTTTTCATACTCTCCAAGGGCTTTTTCATATAACTTTTTGTTTCTTTCTAATTCTTCTTGTGATAATATGCTTGCATTCGAGATATTATTTTCATTGTCAATCGTTTTTTCACGCTTGGTTTCTTTCGTTAAGTCAAGAGATTGTTTTAAGTCGCTATCTTCAATATTTTTATATTTATTTTTTAACTGCTCCCAACTTATTTTTACTCCGTTTAACATAAGGCTATCTCTTGCATTAACAGATGAAACACCAATATCAATTAATGTTTTTAATTCAAAAATCATAGGTTCATTTAGGGTCAACCCACAATCAGGACACTTAAATACTTGTTTCGTTTTTCCATTAATACCAGCAACTGCACCACCTACACCCAAGACAGCAGTTCCGATTGCACCCTTTGCATAACTATATCCCCCGTTTTCTTTTTCTGTTACAACATTCGGACTTCCACAAGCCGCACAACGATAAAGAGACATTTTTTACTCCTCCAATTCAAATATTTTTTTAGTTTTAAACAAAGTTTGTTACCTGTTTTTAAAACAGATTTTACAATGACGCATATGGTTTTGGTGTTTTGAAATTGCTTCATCTTCTGTTTTAAAAAATTCATACATACCTAAATCGTTATGAGAATGTTTTGAATGATAGCATCCATCAATGATATGTAAAGTTTTTGAGCTTTTTGTTAACATATATTTATTTGCCATATACATTTTCTCCTTTCATAATTCTCACAGATATAAAAAATGCGTGGCAACAGAAAACTATGCCACGCACTAAAAAACGAGGCTCAGATTTCAAGGTTACCACACACTATAATCAAAATATGAATATCACAAAGCAAATATCATATTAAAGCCTGCGTTTTTTACAGAACAAAAATTTGCTTTGTAATATCCCAAAAATGATATCACAAAAAAGATATTCAAAAAATATCTGATATTCCCTATTTAATTATAGTCTGTGGTAAGCGAATTATAACATTTTTGACATAAAAAGTCAATAAAAAAGCATAAACTTTTACAATTTCGCAAAAATTTGCAAAAAATATGCATAAAAAATTCTTATAACAAAATTTTACTTGCTTTTTTGTTTTTTTTGTGCTAATATATATAAGGTTGTTTAAATTTATTAATCTTAACACATACTTTTAAAATAATTCAAAAAAAGAAAGAAGGAAAAAATAATGAACAACAGTGTACAAAAAACAGGAGGCTGGCGTACAAACAAATGGATAAGAGCCGCAATTCCGGCGCTTCTTCTTCATTGCAGTATCGGTACAGTTTATTGCTGGTCGATTTTCAGCCAGGAAATTGCAGATTATATCGGTTTTTCAAAAAGTGCAACCGAATGGGCATTCAGCTTTGCTATTTTCTTTTTGGGAATGTCGGCAGCTTTTTTAGGAAATGTTGTTGAAAAAGATATTCATAAATCATCACTTATTGCAACAATATGTTTTGCAGTAGGTATGGCAGGAACAGGCGGATTTATTTACTACGGCGGACTACATAAAGGAAGTTTAATTTCGCTTATCGGTATTTATCTTTGCTATGGTCTTATTATGGGTATTGGTCTTGGAACAGGATATCTTTCACCTGTAAAAACACTCATGCTTTGGTTTAATGATAAAAAAGGTCTTGCTACCGGTCTTGCTGTTGCAGGATTTGGTGCTGCAAAAGCTATTGCAAGTCCTATTATGCAGGGTATGTTAGAAAATTTAGGTGACGGCGGAATTTATAAAATGTTTTTAATTCTTGCAGTAGTATATTTTATAATGATGTTTCTAGGACACTTGCTTTTAAAGAAACCTGACGACTGGCATGAGCCGCAAAACAGTGAAGAAAGAAAAAGTATTATCTCTGTTATAAAAACAAAGCCTATAATGAATTATGTAGGTATCTGGCTTATGTTTTACATTAATATCACCTGCGGACTTGCTCTTATTTCTCAGGAAAAAGCAATAGTAAAATGCTTGGGACTCGGAGCTTATATTGGTATTATTTCAACAGTTTCAGCGATTTTTAACGCAGGCGGAAGACTTGGTTTTTCTGCATGGGCAGATAAATTAAAAGACAGAAACACAATTTATAAATTAATTTTTGTTATTTCTATCATCATTACTCTACTTGTAA
>CAZZPN010000156.1:0-3426 GCA_964655495.1 uncultured Oscillospiraceae bacterium | reverse complement strand
TAATATATACGACACAAACCCACCTGAAAATGGTGGGTTTGTCAGTAGTCTGAGGAACACGGCACTTTTGTGCCGCGTTCCTTTTTTTGTACATCTGATTTTATTCCCAGAAAGGAAGCTTGATTCCTTTGCCTGTTTTTACTGCGTTGCGGTAACAACGGGCTGTAACAGCGATATCAAGTATTCCTGCACCTACTGCGTTGAAATAGATGATTTCATCATCGTTTTCACGAGGTGCTTTTTCTCCGGTAAGAATTTCGCCGAGTTCAGCATGAAGGTCGCTGTCTTTAAAAAGACCGTCTCTGTACATAAGGGAAACTGTGCTTATAAGACGGTGTTTAACGCCATCCCAATAGTCAACAACTACCTTGCTCGCTCTTTTTACACATTCGTTGTCCACTTCATAGTCTGCCATATTCATTACAAGCGCGCCTTTTTTAAGCCACTCGCCTTTTACAAACGGTTCACTTGCAAGAGTAACACAATCAATAATATCACTTTCTCTTACAGCAGCTTCAACATCGCTTGTAGGTATAGCCTTTATGTCAGGATATTTTTCTGCAACTTCCTTAGCGAAGCGTTCTGAATTTTCCATACGAATATCGTATATGTAAAGTGTTTTGATGCTTGGTCTTACGATAAGTGCCGCATCAAGCTGTGTTCTTGCCTGCGCACCTGCACCGCACATAGTCATAACTGAAGCATCTTTTTTTGCAAGAAGATTAATAGCCACACCACCTGATGCACCTGTACGCATTGTGCTTACTTTTGTTCCGTCTGCAACACAAAGAGGAAGCTTCGTATCAGGATCGTTAAGAATGATTGTAACACTTGCACGAGGTAAGCCTTTTTTGTAGTTCATAGGGCCGCTTCCGATCCATTTGATACCTGCCATATCATACTCACCGCCGATATAACCCGGCATAGCATTTATGCGACCTAAAGTATTTTCGTCTTCAACGGTTTTTCCCCATCTCATTACGCATTTTCCCGGTGATATAACATCGCCCTTGCGGTTAAGAATGTACACTTTTTCAACATCCTTTATAACCTCATCCATTGCGCCTGCGCCAAGCTCATCCATAGCTTTATTATTTAAAAATAGGATATCTGCCTTTTCCATAAAAAAACTCCTTTTTCACTTTATTTATGTTTATTATATCATTTTTTTACTGAACTGTAAATAATCTTATAAATTATAGTTGCATAATCTTTAAAGTTGTAGTATAATGATAAAAGATGATAATTTTACGAGAGGTAATTTGCTATGGAATTATTACAGTTACGATACTTTTATGAAAGTGCAGAAAACGAAAATTTTTCTAAAACTGCAGAAAAATATATGGTGCCTATTTCCTCTGTCTCGGCGTCTGTGAGAAGATTGGAAAAAGAGCTTGGATGCAAACTTTTTGACAGATTACCTAACCGCATCCTTCTTAATAATAACGGAAAAAGGCTTCAAAGGGCGCTTTCTACGGTGTTTTTTACACTTGATGAAGCAGTTAGCGAGCTTTCCTTTAATTCTAACTTTGATAACCGTGAAATTAAACTTCTTGTGAGAGCTGTAAGAAGCGATATTACAGATTGTATTTCCGAGTACAACACGAAATATCCCAATGCCGTTTTTAATGTCATTTTCGATTTTGGTGAAACAGATTATTCAACCTACGATATTATAATTGACGAAAAAACAGACCTCTATAACGGTTATGACAGCTTTGAGCTTTTTAACTTGAAAATAAAAATGCTTGTAAACAAAGAAAGCTCGCTTTTTGGAAAAAAACTTAATTTAAAGCAGCTCTCAAATGAAAAATTCATTTCCTTAAACGAAAAAAGCAATATGCACAAAATGCTCATAAAAGCTTGTAAAAACGAAGGATTTACACCTAATGTTATCGCTCTTATAAACGATATTGCCTGTTATGAAAAAATGGTTGAAGCAGGAATGGGAATAGGGTTGGGGCGTGAAAACACTGCTTCAAATAAGGGCAATATTGCTCCACTTAATGTATGCGATTTTAATGAAAGATATGTTATTTATACATACTATAAGAAATCTGACGCACACGGTAATGTAAAGCATTTTCTTGATTTTTTGAAAAAGAAATATTATAAGGAATAAATCTGTATATTTTTATTGAAAATCTATTGAAAGTTCTCTCTTTTTATGATATAATAACCTGGATGCAAATTAAAAGAAATACTGATTTTAGGAGATAACTATATGCTTAAAAAACTTTACGCACCAACTGATATGACAAAAGGAACACCCTGGAAGAGCATACTTATGTTCACACTTCCAATGCTTATAGGAAATATTGCTCAGCAGCTTTACAATACTGTTGACAGTATTGTTGTAGGAAAATATATTGGTGATAATGCGTTAGCTTCAGTTGGAAGTGCAGCGCCTCTTTTAAATATGCTGCTTGTTCTTTTTATAGGAATTTCTGCCGGTGCAAACATAATGGTTGCTCAATATTTCGGAGCAAAAAACAAAGAAAAGCTTTCCTATTCAATAGGAAACAGTATAACAGTAACACTTATATGCTGTGCGTTTCTCATATTGGTAGCAACCCCACTTATAAGACCGCTTCTTGTTATGCTAAACACTCCTGCCTCAATTATAGACGGCTGTGCAGATTATCTTATGATTTCTCTTGTCGGCATTGTCGGTATGGCTTTTTATAACATTTTAAGCGGTATAATACGAGGAATGGGTGACTCCTTTTCCGCGCTTATATATCTTCTTATTGCAACTGTAATTAATATTTTTCTCGATGTGTTTTTTGTTGCTCATGTAAAAATGGGTGTTGGCGGCGTTGCTCTCGCAACAGTTATAGCTCAGTTTATATCAGCAATTCTTTGCTTTATGAAGCTTTCAAAAATGAGCAGTCATTTTGATTTAAAGAAAAAATATTTCAAACCTGCGTCAGCATACATAAAAACAATAATCCGTCTTGGACTTCCCTCAGGCTTAACTCAGGCGATTATGTCGTCTGCGATGATAATAGTTCAGTCTTTAACAAATCAGTTTGGTGAACAGTTTATCGCGGCAAATGTGGTTATTATGCGTGTTGACGGCTTTGCGATGATGCCTAATTTTTCATTTGGTATGGCGCTTACAACCTATGCCGGACAGAATGTCGGCGCACAGTTATATGACAGAGTTAAAAAAGGTGCAAAGCAAGGGACACTTCTTGCACTTATCTGCTCAACCGTTATAACCGTTGTCATTCTTATTTTTGGAAAATATCTTATGGGTGTATTTACCGATACCGCTTCGCTTGTGGATATGAGCTATCGTCTTATGAAAATTCTTGCACTCGGTTATATTGCAATGGCTGTAACTCAAAGCTTATCGGGAATTATGAGAGGTGCAGGCGATACGATGACACCTATGTGGATTTCTCTTATTACAACGGTTGC
>CAZZPN010000155.1:0-3464 GCA_964655495.1 uncultured Oscillospiraceae bacterium | reverse complement strand
TTTTTTTTTTTTTTTTTTAATAATTTTTTTAAAATTTTTTAATTTTTTTATTTTCTTTATTTCTTCCATATATTTATCATTGAAAACATAGGTATTTTATGTTATTATTATATGGGATTTTTATTTATCTTTAGGGATAAATATGAAAGGAGAATTATGAAAAAATTTTTAATGTCGCTTTTGTGTTTTTTCATTATCGCATCAAATTTTTCTTTTTACGGTGTCGAAGCTGCAATTCCATCAGTTGACATATCCGTTAACAACTACATTATAAAAACCGACAGCGATGCTTTTATTAAAAATTCACTTACTTATGTTCCCGTAAGATTTGTGAGTGAAGCATTGGGGTTTTCGGTTGACTGGGATGGAGAAAAGAAAGCCGCAATCGTAAAAAAAGGTGAAGAAGAAGCAGTTTATTATGTAGGAGAAAAAAGCTCCCTTATAAACGGCGAAGAAGATGTTATGGAAGCAAAAGCTTATAATGTAAACTCAAGAGTGTTTGTTCCTGTACGGAATGTATGTGAATTTTTAGACGCATCTGTTAACTGGAATGATGAACTTTATATAGTTGATATTATAAGTGAACACAGCTTTATCAAAAACACGGCAAAAAAAGATTATACAAAAGATGACATTTACTGGATGTCAAGAATAATCGAATCGGAAAGCGGAGGTGAACCACAAAACGGCAGAGTGGCGGTAGGAAATGTTGTTTTAAACAGAGTGAAGTCTTCTCAGTTCCCAAACACAATATACGGAGTGATATTTGACAAAAAATACGGTGTGCAGTTTGAGCCTACAATAAACGGAAGTATTTATAATATTCCGACTTACCAGAGTGTATCTGCGGCAAAACGGGCTTTAAACGGTGAAAACAACATCGGCAACTGTTTGTACTTTCTTAATCCGAAAATTGCTTCAAGCTTCTGGATAGTTAATAACAGACAATATTTTACGACAATCAATAACCACGATTTTTATTTGTGAAAATTTGGTTAAAATTATTGACTTATATAAAAAAAGTTGTATAATTATTATCAAATGAAAATAATAATATAAAACCTAAAAAGGGAGATTGGTTGCATGAAAAATATACTGATGATTATTAACCCAAGTGCAGGAAAGCTAAAATCAAAAACTGCTCTTTTTGATATGATAGCAGAATTTTGTAAAGCTGATTACAAGGTTTTAACACAGATAACGCAGTATAAAGGCCATGCGGCTGATATCGCTAAAAATGCAAAACTTAAAAAAACTGATATTATTGTTTGTTGCGGAGGAGACGGCACTCTTAACGAAGTGATTACAGGGCTTATGCAAGCAGGTAAAAAAATCCCTTTAGGATATATCCCGACAGGAAGCACAAACGATTTTGCAAGTATCATGAACATTCCTTCCAATCCGAAAAAAGCAGCGCAAAATATAGTAAATGGTACAGATACACTTATTGATATCGGTACATTTAACAATAAATATTTCACCTATATAGCTTCTTTTGGTGCATTCACGGCTGCATCTTATACTGCTCCGCAATCAACAAAAAATTTCTTAGGACATACAGCTTATGTTCTTGAAGGAATAAAAGATATCGGCAGTATTCATCCTATCAAAGTAAAATATAAAGCTTCCGATTTAAAAAAACATGGCGAATATATATTCGGGTGTGTAGCAAATACTCTTTCAATCGGTGGTATGCTTAAATTAGGTGATGATGTAGTTAATATGAATGACGGGCTTTTTGAGGTGCTTTTAATAAAATCACCAAAAACACCTGCTGAACTTCACAAAGCCATCTGGGGACTTATTAATTCAGATTTTTCGGAAGATGTATTTGAATTTTTCAAAACAGATGAAATTGAATTTGAGCTTCCGGAAGATATAGACTGGTCTCTTGACGGAGAATACGCAAAGGGCGAAGAAAAAATACAAATAAATGCGATAAAAGACGCTGTTGTTTTAAAGAATACAGTTTCAGAAAAGTAAATTAAAATAATTTATAAAAGGATATGACAAATTTTGTCATATCCTTTTATGATTTTTACATTCTTAAAAGCAAAAGTGCAATTTTTTTCGTGAATTTCAAAAACTTATCACATTGTACATGTTCATTCGGCTGATGCGAAGAACCACCGTCAAGAGAGCCACGAGGAACACCGTAGTTAAAAGAATTTTTACAACAATATTCCATAAGAAGCGATAAATCAGAAAGACAGTTTCCGTCTGTGTTTGCTTCTTCCCCTGTTTCTTCTTTTATGAGTTCACGCATAATCTGTACTTCCCTGCTGTTTTTTGGAGTTTCTCCGTAAATAAAAAATCTTGTGGTAAGTACAAAACCATCAGTTGTTAAATCAAGACGGTCAAAGACATCTTTTAAATCAACGCATATTTTATTAAGTTCAATCTGGCATTGTTCTTTTGTCATATCGGTATAAATTGCTATGTTTATTTTGCCTTCCTTTAATCCACCAACACCTGCATGAGCATTTGAAAGACGAATCTTTGTTTTTTCCCGTTTATTAAGCTCTGAAAGCTTCTCCACAACTGAGTTTACACCTTCAAAAACATCAAAAACTGAAGCGACAGTTCTGTCATTATTAACTGATTTCAACACCAAGCTGAAGCAACCGCCTCCAAGCGCCACAGTTTCCAAACCTGCAGAATCAAGATTTATACATAAATCGCATGGATACTTAAGAGCAAGACCTAAGGCACCGTTACCGCCGCCGCCTTCCTCATCACTATATGAACCTAACAATATATTTTTCTTCGGAACAATCCCTAAATCTTTAAAAGCCTTCAAAATAAACCATGCTGCAGCTATACCCGATTTATCATCTCCGGCGCCTCTGCCATAAATTTTTCCGTCTCTTATAATACCGGAAAGCGGAGCATCAGTCCATTTATCCAAATTACCTATTTCTACAGTATCAATATGAGCCGCAAGCATAACATTTTTTGTTGTATCTTCACCGTCAAGTATTGCAACAAGATTTTCTCTTTTATCTGCATTTCTTCCCGGTTTATAGTCTTTGCTTTCTGTTACTCCCAAAACACTTGCAGGTGTAAATCTATCAGTCCTTAAACCTGTTTCGTTACAAAGTTTTCAAGATATTCCTGTCCCTGATTTTCATTTCCATAACTTCTGTGGTTTATTGTATCAATCTTTACAATTTCAGAAAGCTGATGATAGAGTTCATTTTGATTATCGTCCATATATTTCATCAGGCGTTCTTCTGTCTCATTTAAAAGTTTTATTGCCATGCTCATTCTCTCCTTAAATATACAATTTATTATAAAATAAATGATTTTAATAATAAGATTTCACTTCGTGAAAGTTAAGATAAAACCTTACGGTTTCAGTTGTGGTATGTTTGCCTTCATAAATTAACATTGCCAAAGGCAATTCATAACTTGCAAACGCAATCTGAACTCTTAACTTGCCGTAAGACAAACATAACTGAAAA
>CAZZPN010000154.1:0-3466 GCA_964655495.1 uncultured Oscillospiraceae bacterium | reverse complement strand
TAAATGATTTGGATGCGGAGTTTGAAGTTGGGCTGTCGCCCTACAAAAACGACAAGTCCAAAACATTAAAATTTAACAAACATAAGGCGTAAAAAGTTCGGTTCTCCGATGACTACAAATAAATAAAGGCTACACAGTGATTTGTGCAGCCATAAAGTGTATAAACAATTTTTTAAAAAGAAAAATTAATTATTCGCTGTTTTTATGCAACACAAATCACTATTACCCTTTTTAAAGTAATAAAAGTAAAAGTATGAAGCTATAAAAAGAACAGCCAATGTCATTTTAATTTTTCCTTTCGATTTATTTTTTGTTATTATAGCACCCTGAAATTAATTTGTCAATAGGTTTTTTATAAAAAAATTAATTTTTATTCAGGTTTCGTGTTTATTTATACATCTTTAATTGTAGGTATAAATTTTTTTGCAAATTTTCCTTCGCCTCTGTTTTTTACATAAAAGTAGCCGATGAAACTGAAAATGAGTGCGCCTATAAAGTTTACCAGTAAGTCTTTCATTGTATCAAAAAGCCCTATATCAAGATATCCGTTAACGGGAAGCTCAGTTCCATTGACTGTAGTTTTTTCTATGCCTGTTACAGATATAACCTTGTTTGCGCCTTCAGGATTTAGCTTAACTGAATTTATAACATTTATAACGGTATCTTTCTGCATATCTATATTAAGAAAAAAGTCGCAGGAAAATTCAAAAAATTCCCATAATACACCGATTGTCATTGAAAAACAAAATGCAACAACCGAAAGAAAAAACGGCGATAAGCTGAATTTTATTCGGCTGTTACGGTTAAGCACATCAACTAAAGAAAAACCCACAGCGGCACACAAAAAACCGTTCAAGGTGTGAAGCATTGTGTCCCAATAAGGAAATTTTACATAAAATTCGCCAAGCTCGCCGAGTATTTCGGCGGCAAATATAAAGCATATTATTATAATCTGCAGCGCTGAAGGAATTTCAATCCCTAAGTTTTCTTCAATAAAAAAGGGAATCGTGAAAAGTATAAGTGTGAGCGCACATACAAAAACGCTTTCAAAATTTTTATTCAGTGCTGATAAAACTATTGAAGCTATTACGATTATTCTCAGCACAATGTAAACAAAAAAGACAGGCTTATCTTTTTTGTAAAGCTCTTTTAGCTTGTCAGTTCTTTTTTTATTCATAAAAACACCGTCCTTATATGACATTATATTACTTTTTATGACAGTTGTCAATATTTTAGGAGTTTGTATAAAAAAACTATTGACATTTTTATTTTTTGATGATAAAATTATGTTATTATAATAGAAAGGCTATGACCGGAAACAAGTAGCCGAAAAATTCGTTTTTTAAGAGAGCTGTCGGTTGCTGCAAGACAGTAAACATTTTTTGGTGAATACATTCTGCGAGCTGTGCACCGAAGGGTTTTTGAAAAAATCTGTGTAGGCTGCATCGGGTGTGCCCGTAACAGCACTATGGTATAACTGTTTTTTGATAAAATGAGTACCTGATAAGAGGCCTTATCCAGCGATGGTTAGGGCAATAGAGGTGGTACCGCGGAAAAAGAAATTTCGTCCTCTGTTTTAATACATAAGAAACCTTTAGGGGTTATTTCTTATGCTTTAAAACGGAGGGCTTTTTTTAAAAAAAGATGGAAAAATGAAAGTCGAAAGGAAAAAAGAAAATGCCTATTACGGAAATTTTAAAGAAAAATGCGGATTTTTATCCCAATGATGTGAGCCTTGTTGAAATCAATCCTAAGCTTGAAGAACAGGCGCATCTTACCTGGAGAGAATATTCTCTTATAGAATCAAGTCCTCACGAGGCTTACAGAACTGAAATAACATGGAGTGAGTTTAATAAAAAGGCAAATCGCTTTGCAAACCTTCTTCTTACAAAGGGAATTAAAAAGGGAGACAAGGTTGCAATTCTTCTTATGAACTGTTTAGAGTGGCTCCCTGTATATTTTGGTATTTTAAAGACAGGCGCACTTGCAGTACCTCTTAATTACAGATATACTGCAGAAGAAATAAAATATTGCCTTAAGCTTTCGGAATCTGATGCAATCGTTTTCGGACCTGAATTTACAGGAAGAGTTGAGGAAATATTCGGTCGTATTCCTAAAGTCAAAGACTGGATTTATGTAGGAAGCGACTGCCCGACCTTTGCACAGAGCTATGATAAGCTTGTTACATATTGTTCATCGAAGGACCCGGATATAAAATTAAGTGATGATGACGAAGCAGCAATCTACTTTTCATCAGGTACAACGGGCTTCCCTAAAGCTATCATTCATGCACACAGAAGCCTTATGCACGCTGCGATGACTGAACAGAATCATCATTCTCAGACAAAAGACGATGTATTTTTGTGCATACCGCCGCTTTATCATACAGGCGCAAAAATGCACTGGTTCGGAAGCTTCCTTGTTGGAGGAAAGGCTGTACTGTTAAAAGGTATAAAGCCTAAATGGATTCTTGATGTTGTTTCGCAGGAAAAATGTACGATAGTATGGCTTTTAGTGCCGTGGGCGCAGGATATCTTAGATGCAATCGACAGAGGCGAAATCGAGCTTTCCGATTATGAGCTTTCGCAGTGGAGACTTATGCACATAGGCGCTCAGCCTGTACCGCCGAGCCTTATCAAACGCTGGAAAAATCTGTTCCCAAATCATGAGTATGACACAAACTACGGGCTTTCAGAATCAATCGGTCCGGGATGCGTTCACCTTGGTGTTGAAAACATTCACAAGGTTGGCGCAATCGGAAAAGCAGGCTTTGGCTGGGAAGTAAAAATCGTTGATGAAAATAAAAATGAAGTTAAAAAGGGCGAAGTTGGAGAACTCGCAGTAAAGGGGCCCGGTGTTATGCTTTGCTACTTTAACGACGAAAAAGCAACAAACGAAGTTTTAAAAGACGGATGGTTGTTTACAGGGGATATGGCGCAGGAGGATGAAGACGGGTTTATTTTCCTTGTTGACAGAAAGAAGGATGTTATCATCTCCGGTGGTGAAAACCTTTATCCCGTTCAGATTGAGGACTTCTTAAGAAAGCACGATAAAATAAAAGATGTTGCAGTTATCGGCCTTCCCGATAAAAGACTTGGTGAAATTGCCGCTGCAATTATTGAAGCAAAACCGGATATGGAGCTTACAGAAGAAGAAATTACAGATTTCTGTATGGATTTGCCTCGTTATAAGAGACCTCACAAAATAATATTTGCTGAAGTACCGAGAAATCCTACCGGAAAAATAGAAAAACCGAAATTAAGAAAAATATACTGTGGCGACAGTCTTGTTGCACAGCAGATTAACTAGAAAGGAAAAATTAATATGAAGCAGTTGATGCTTGGAAATGCTGCCGTTGCAAGGGGTGCTTACGAAGCAGGCGTGAAGGTTGTTTCCTCATATCCCGGCACACCGAGTACGGAAATTACCGAAAATATAGTTAAATATGATGATATATATGCAGAAT
>CAZZPN010000153.1:0-3472 GCA_964655495.1 uncultured Oscillospiraceae bacterium | reverse complement strand
CATTCAGAGTAAGCTTACATGCACCCTGCTGAGGAGCACACCAGCCTACACCATGTGTAAGACCTGAAATATCTTTAATTTCTCTTGCTTGTACCCATTTTCCTTCTTCAGGAATTGGCGCCGGTCCGTGATTAGGACCCTTACAAACACAACTCATGTGTTCAACTTCTGTTGTGAATTTGCTCATAAAATCTAAACCTCCAAAAGTTTTTATATAGTAATTTTATTTACTAAATTATATTATAACACATAAATATCGGATTTGTCTACATTTTTTTAAAATTTTTCATTTTTTTCTTTCTTTTTTGTATTTTTTTTAAAAAAATATAAAATTGTGAATTTTTTGCAAAATCTATTGCACAGCCGGAAAAAATATGATATAATATATAATGTTATTCTATATAATGTTGTTCGGTACAACGACAGAAAGAAGATGAGGTTTTATATGTTTAAAGATATGATTGAAAAAATTTTCGGCTCCTATTCTCAAAGAGAACTCAAGAGAATAAAACCGATTGTTGATAAAGTGTTATCTTATGACGAGGAATATCAGAAGCTTTCGGACAGTGAGCTGAAAGCGAAAACCGGTGAGTTTATGGCAAGACTTGAAAACGGTGAAACTTTGGATGATATACTTCCTGAAGCTTTTGCGACCTGCCGTGAGGCATCGTGGAGAGTATTGGGCTTAAAACATTATCCCGTTCAGATTATAGGCGGAATAGTTCTTCATCAGGGAAGAATTGCCGAAATGAGAACAGGTGAAGGTAAAACTTTGGTTGCTACTTTGCCGGCATATCTTAATGCGCTCACAAAAAAAGGTGTTCATATTGTTACGGTTAACGATTATCTTGCCCGCCGAGACAGTGAATGGATGGGAAAGGTTTATCAGTTTTTAGGGCTTACGGTAGGTCTTGTTGTTCATGCTGTTGACCCTGTTGACAGAAAAAAAGAATACGAATGTGATATAACCTACGGTACAAACAACGAGTTTGGATTTGACTATTTAAGAGACAATATGGTCATTTATAAAGAACGCATGGTGCAAAGAGGACATAACTTTGCCGTTGTCGATGAGGTTGACAGTATTTTGGTTGACGAAGCAAGAACTCCTCTTATTATTTCGGGGCAGGGAGACAAGTCAACTGAAGTGTATTCAATCGCAGACAGATTTTTAAAAACATTAAAGAAAAAAGTTTTTGTTGAAGATAACTCAAAAGAACTCAGCGATGAGGGCGATGCAGATTATATCGTTGATGAAAAAGCAAGATCAGCCACACTTACGGCGCAGGGAATAAAGAAAGCAGAACAGGCATTTAATCTTGAAAACCTTTCGGATTCAAACAATCTTTCGTTATCTCACCATATAAACCAGGCTTTAAGAGCAAACGGCATAATGAAAAGAGACAAGGATTATGTTGTTAAAGAGGGGGAAGTAATAATTGTTGACGAATTTACGGGCCGTATGATGTTCGGGCGCCGTTATTCTGACGGACTTCACCAGGCGATTGAAGCTAAAGAAGGTGTAAAGGTTGAAAGAGAATCAAAAACTCTTGCAACAATCACCTTCCAGAATTATTTCAGACTTTACGATAAGCTTTCCGGTATGACCGGTACTGCTAAAACCGAGGAAGAAGAATTTCAGGAAATATATAAGCTTGATGTTATTGAAATCCCTACAAATAAGCCGGTGGAAAGAGTAGATGACCAGGACGCTATTTATAAAACCGTTGTTGCAAAATATAATGCAGTAATAGATGAAATAGTAAAAAGGCACGAAAAAGGTCAGCCTGTTTTGGTGGGAACAGTTTCTATTGATAAATCGGAAATACTTTCTTCTATGCTTAAAAGGCACGGAATAAAGCATGAAGTTTTAAATGCAAAAAATCATGATAAGGAAGCTATGATTGTTGCTCAGGCAGGTAAAAAAGGAGCAGTAACAATAGCGACAAATATGGCAGGCCGTGGTACTGATATTGTGCTTGGTGGTAACAGCGAATATCTTGCAAAGGAAGCACTCATAAAAGAGGGCTATGAAGACGAGGTTATTTCTCAGGCAACAGGCTTTGCAGATACCTCGGATGCGATAGTTTTAGAAGCAAGAGGAAAATATCAGAATTATCTTAAAGAGTTTAACGATGCTCTTTACGAAGACAGAAAAGCTGTTATTGAAGCAGGCGGACTTTGCATTTTAGGTACAGAGAGACATGAATCAAGACGAATTGATAATCAGCTCCGAGGCAGAGCAGGTCGTCAGGGAGACCCCGGTTTCACAAAATTCTTCTTGTCTATGGAAGATGATTTAATGCGTCTTTTTGGCTCGGACAAAATGAAGGCTATGGTAGAAATGCTTAAAATGCCCGATGACCAGCCGATTGAGGCAGGTATGCTTACAAAGGCAATCGAAAATGCACAGAGAACTGTTGAAGGAAAGAATTTCAGCATCAGAAAGCATGTTTTGGAATATGATAATGTAATGAATCAGCAAAGAGAAATCATCTATAAAGAAAGAAGACGAGTTCTTGACGGTGAAAATTTAAGAGACATTATAATTAAGCATATCAGACAGAGCGTCGAAGGAACAGTAAACGAATATTGTGGCTTTTCGGATTATCCTGATGATTGGAATGTTGCGGGCTTGGTTGATTATGTGAATAAAATCTATACAACCCAAGAAGCTCCTTTTGAGATTACTTCGGAAGATATGGAAAGTCTTACAAAAGATTCGGTTACAAATATCATATATGACCTTGCGCTTTTGAAATATGAGAAAAAAGAAGAAGAATTTACTCCCGAAACAATGAGAGAAGTCGAAAGAGTAGTGCTTCTTAGAAATGTTGACTCAAAATGGATGGATCACATTGACGATATGGATCAGCTTAAAGGTGGAATAGGGCTTCGTGCTTACGGTCAGAAGGACCCTGTGCTTGAGTTTAAATACGAAAGCTATGATATGTTTAACGATATGACAAGAGCAATTTCCGAAGATACTGCTAAGATGCTTTTAACTGTTACACTTAATAACCAGATAGAAAGAAAAGAGGTTGCAAAGGAAACAGGAGTAAGTCATGGCGGAGACGGAAGCAAAACAAAAAAACCTGTTAAGGTAGGGGAAAAGGTCGGAAGAAACGCTCCTTGTCCTTGCGGAAGCGGCAAAAAATATAAGAAATGCTGCGGAATGTATGAAAATTAATAGTTTATAAACAAAATTTATAAAGAAAGAAGTGAAAAAATTTGTTAGAGCTTGAAGAACTTAAAGTAAGAATAAATGACATAAAAAAACAAATTGAAGAATTGAGGGATTCACTTTAACATCGCAGGACTAAAAAACGATGTTGAAGAACTTGATAAAATGACTGCTGCAGCAGATTTCTGGGAGGATATTGAAAACTCGCAGAAGGTTTTGCAGACACTTAAAAATAAAAAAGCCAAAATTGAGAATTTCAGCGCTCTTTATTCTATGTATGAAGATATC
>CAZZPN010000152.1:0-3480 GCA_964655495.1 uncultured Oscillospiraceae bacterium | reverse complement strand
ATTGTTATTTATAAGTCTAAATACGGTTCAACAAAGCTTTACGCAGAGTGGATTTCAAAAGAGCTGAATTGCGAATGTGTTGAAGCTAAAAGCTTTAAAAATGAAGATTTTTCAAAATACGATACGATAATATACGGCGGCGGACTTTATGCTGAAATGATTGCAGGAATAAGCCTTATAACAAAAAATTTTGAAAAAATAAAAGATAAAAAAATAGCTGTTTTCACAACAGGCCTGACACCTGTTTCTTGCCGTGAATATTACGATAAAATGGTTGTTGAAAAGAATTTCAAGCCGGAAATGGCAGAAAAAATAAAAATTTTTAACTTTTTAGGAAAAATGAAGCTTCAGGAGCTTTCGCTTCCGCATAAAACTGCTATAAAAGCACTAAAAAAAATAATGTCAGGAAAAGAAAATCCTACAGATATGGAAAAGCTGCTTATTGAGCTTTGTGATGCTGACGGAGATTTTACCGATAAAAGTGCAATTAAACCTCTTATAGAATACATAAAAAGTTAGTCAAATACAACAATACTTACATGCCTTTTTCTAATACTGTTTTCGGCATCTTTAGCGTTATTGTATTTGGATAAGACATAAGATTTTCAAAATCATCATATAATATAGAAAAACAATTTTTCTATATTATATGAAGGTGATTTAATGAAAATCAATTTTAAAAAGCTTCTTATGTATCTTGGAATTACCCTTGGTGTAGGTGCGTTAGCGGCATTTTTTACAATGAACAGTATGGATATCTATTCAAAAATAAATAAGCCTGCCCTATCGCCACCGTCGCTTGTGTTCCCGATTGCATGGACTATTCTCTACACACTTATGGCAATAAGCGCATATATGGTTTCCGAAAGCGATTGCGAAAACAAGGATGCCGCACTCACAAGTTTTTATATTCAACTGGCAGTTAATTTTGTGTGGCCACTTATTTTCTTTAATCTGCAAGCGTTTTTGGTATCACTTTTATGGCTTATTCTGCTTATAGGGCTTGTAATACTTATGATACTTCAATTCTACAAATGTAAGCCTTTGAGTGCATATTTGCAAATCCCCTATCTTTTGTGGTTACTTTTTGCAACCTACCTGAATTTTTCTATTTATATTATGAACTAGAAAGTATATAGAACAAAATCCCGACGGAAATTCCGTCGGGATTTTGTTCTAATTTTTACTTTGAATTGCTGTTAGGGTCAAACACATAGTTAAATACATTTTCACCATTATAGGTATAAACATAAACTATATCTTCACAAGATGAAGTTGACTCATTTTCAGAGCCTCCCATAAGCTTATCATAAATACAGTCAAGTTCTTCAAAGCTCTTCACATCCGAAAGTGAGCCTACAACCGGTTTTTCGTATTCCCAACCATAGAAATATGCCGGTGTATTTTCATCGTAATATACAGTAAAGAGGTTTGAATCACTCTGAAGCATAGAAGTGTCTGCAAGATTTGTTTCTATAAAGAGGTCAAGCTCTCCGTCAAATTTTTCGTTAACTTTACCGATTCCGGCATGACCTATCATATTGTATGACATACCGTCATTTACAACTGTTCCGTTTCTCACATCTACCAAAACTGCAGGGATATAGTCGTTATCTATAGTATTATTTGCCATATCAAGCGGTTTTAATGCGGCAAGTGTTTCCGTTGTTGATGCGCCATCAGAAGATGTGTATGTATAATTCTGAACCATCATTCTCATAGCTATTATCTGATTGTTTTCATTTGCAACAAACTGGAATGCTTCTCCTGCTTCCAGCATTGTATAACCGGATTTCAAGCCTCTTACATCGTAAAATTCAAAATTTGGGGTTTGTAAAGAATCAATAGTATAAGAAGCTTCTTCTCCGTTTACATAGCCGGTAATTTTTTCTATTGTCTTTCCGTCAGAATAAACCTCGGAAACACTCTTTACCACCATCGGAGCAGACGCATAATCAGGCTTAATAGTAAAATCGGTTATATAGAGCACAAGTGCTTTATCAGTAGCAGAATCATAAATCACAGTTCCGTTATATGATTCTGTAGCGTTAAGATATGAAGCATCATATTTTTTATACAATGAAGGCTCAGTGTTTATTGCAGTTGCAGTTGAATTTCCGCAGCCGATAATTACAGTTGTTTCATCTAACAAGTAACCGTTTATTTTTCCGTCTGTATACTCTGCATTTCCGATATATGCCAAGCCAATATCTTCAAATGCTTCATCTACTGAATATTTTTGGGTATAAATATTTCTTATCTGTCCGTCTTCGTTTGTTTCAAATACCACAGCAGAGCCAGGTGCGAACGGTAATGCTGCTGTTGAATCCATTATATATGGTGTTCCGTCTATGTTAAACTCAGAGGTAAAATAGTAAATTTTTACATTTCCGTCTGTTCCCATAAGCTGAGCAGAAGCTTTAACATCAAAAGCAGTGTATTCAACGGCTGAATTTATAAGAACACCGTAGTTTCTTGTAAGATTTTCAGTCTGTTCAATATAAAGATTTTTAATAAATGCAAATTCTGCTTCCATTGTTTCAACATTGTAAATGAAGCTTACAGCGTACATTGTTTCGTTATCAAGGTTTTTCAAGGCTACAGAATTATAAAGTGCATAAGCACTGAGGTCTGAAGCCTCATCAATACAAACGATTGAGGTGCTGTCGGTCAAAGTAATATCTCCGATTTTTGAAGATGAATACTGTCCGTTAACATCTATAAGTCCGAGAGTATCATCTTTTCCATTTATCGAAGCATTTGTAGTGTAAATATTTTTAATTTTCCCACTCTCGTTTGTTTCATATAACACTACTGTTCCCGGAGCTATAACAGAGCTTCCTGATGATGAAGAACCTGTTGAGCCTCCTGTGGTTGTGCCACTTGAAGCAGTTCCTTCTTCATCCGTTACAGTTGCTACGGCTACACCGTTATTATAGTATGGAACATTGTCAATGGCAATATCATCTGTTGAAGAATAAATCTTCATATTGCCATTTTCATCAATCATCATAAATGAAAGCCCGTTTGAGCCTGCTGCAGTATCATCACCACCGGCAACAGCAACAACTACACCATAGTTTGAAGTAAGAACTTCTTCATATTCTTCGCCTTCAAGTGCTAAGTTTCTGATAAGAACAAGCTTAGCTTCTTTTGAATTGTTTTCGTAAATCATCGTTACTCTGTATGTAGCACCGTCTTCAAGGACTGTTTTATCAGCAAACACATAATTATTTGCATTGTAAATATTTCCTGTTTCTGCTATGCACCATATTGGAGTGTCATCAGTGATTTCTTTTCCGTTAAGCTTGCCTCTTGACTCTTTGTAAGTTGTCATCAGCTCTGCTTTTTCCATAGTATATTTATCTGTGAAATCTTCGTAAGTTGTAATATAATAAATTTCACCCTCTTCATTTGTTTTATAATACGCAAATGAGCCGGGCGTGATATAGCAATCAGCGTTAAATAAGGTATTTGCAG
>CAZZPN010000151.1:0-3549 GCA_964655495.1 uncultured Oscillospiraceae bacterium | reverse complement strand
GCTTTTCCGAATTTTTTATGGGAAAGCTTATAGACTCCACAATTATCGGATTTCTTGCCTTTCCTTTTATGCTGATGATTTATAAGCCTTATGCGCTTCTTATAAGTGTAATAATAGGTATAACAAATATCATACCTTACTTTGGACCGATTTTCGGAGCTATTCCGGGAGCGTTTATTATTCTTATAAATGAACCTCGTATGCTTATATGGTATTTGATTTTTGTTCTTGTTCTCCAGCAGTTTGACGGAAACATTTTAGGACCTAAAATACTTGGTAACAGAACAGGTTTATCTCCGGTAGGTGTTATTTTCGGAATTGTTGTGGGAAGCAAACTGTTTGGATTTATAGGAATGATAATAGGTGTTCCTCTTACCGCAGTTATATACACGGTTATAAGAGATTTTGTGAATAAAAGATACCACGAAAAAAATATTGGCGAAGCAGCTTTAAAAGAAGAAAACGGTGAAGAAAATGATAGGGAAACTATATGACGCATTTCCTTCTTATGTGAAGTGGGGCGTAATAAAAAATGACAACAAAAAGTATCTCGATATGGGATATAAATCGCTCATTGTTGCCGTGTTCGGATATTTTTATGATGAGGACACCACGCCGTTTTCAAAATATTGCAGTATCCCGGATTACCATACGGTAGTCAAAGAAGAATTTGAAAAGATAATCGGGGGAATATTTTCTCAGTATAAAATTATGGTAGATATTTCGCCTTACAAAGAAAAGCTTCTTGCTGAGGAGTTGGGTTTAGGAGAAATAGGTGAGAATAATTTACTGCTCACTGAAGAATACGGCTCCTATGTTTTTATTGGAGAAGCACTTGTAAAAGAGGATTTGGGTGAAGTTAAACACGAAAAAAAGAAGCTGTGCACTCATTGTAAAAAATGCGTAAAAAGCTGCCCTTCGGGTGCACTTACAGACGGTTTTAAAAAAGAAAGCTGTCTTTCTTTTTTAAGTCAGAAAAAAACACTTTCCGAAAAAGAAGAAGCATTACTTAAGAAAGCATCTTATATTTTCGGTTGTGATATTTGTCAAGTCTGCTGCCCTTTAAACAAAAACGCAAAGAAAACAAAAATCAAAAAGTTTGAAAAACCTGTCCTTTCTCTTTCGGAAGAAGAAATTCTTTCGCTTACAGAGGAAGAATTTAAAAATCGTTACGGGGAATTTGCTTTTTGCTATAAGGGCGTGGAAATACTTAAAAGAAATGTGAGAATAAGAAATGAAAGCTAAATTTGACATAATTAAAAAACGCATATTGACAGAAGAATTTTCAAATCTCAATGCACCGCAGAGAGAGGCATGCTTTGCCACAGAGGGAGCTGTTCTCATTCTTGCAGGTGCCGGAAGCGGAAAAACCACTACGCTTATCTCAAGAATAGGATATATGATAAAATACGGTAACTCCTACAATACCGATTTTCTTCCGGAAGGGCTTACTGAAGAAAAGCTTTGTGCTATGGAAAACAAAAGCTTTGATGAGCTTAACGCGGAAGAAGAATTTTTCCTTAAGTATAAGCCTGTTTCCCCTTATAACATACTTGCTATAACCTTTACAAACAAGGCTGCAGGAGAGCTTAAAGCAAGACTTTCTTCAAAGCTCGGTACATATGGAGAGGGGGTACATGCATCTACCTTCCACTCACTTTGTGTCCGTATATTAAGACAGGAAATTGAAGTGCTTGGCTATAACAGATATTTTACTATTTTTGATACTACTGATGTCAAAAACTGTATAAAGGAATGTATTTTGGAGCTTAATATAAATGAAGATACATTTGATGCCCGTACTTGTGCTTCTGTAATTTCATCTGTAAAAAACAGAGGACTTTCTCCTGATGATTATAAAAAAGAAACAAACGGAGAGATAAAAGCGATAAAAATCTGGAAGATTTATGAGCTTTATATGCAGAAAATGAAAAAGTATAACGCTCTTGATTTCGATGATTTATTGATGTTCACCGTTGAAATCTTCCGTAAATACCCGGAAGTTCTTGCGAAGTATCAGGAAAAATTCAAATATATTATGGTTGACGAGTATCAGGATACCAATCCTATTCAGTATAAGCTCGTTCATCTTTTGGCAGATAAATATAAAAATCTTTGTGTTGTGGGCGATGATGACCAGTCAATCTATCGTTTCAGGGGTGCAGATATATCAAATATTCTTAATTTTGAAAAAGATTTCAAAGGCACAAAGGTTATAAAGCTTGAAGAAAATTACCGTTCCACACAGAACATTTTAGGTGCGGCAAACGGTGTTATTTCAAATAATAAAACAAGAAAAGACAAGAAGCTGTGGACAAGTATCACAGGTGGAGAAAAAGTTTTTCATATCACTCCTAACAGTGGTTACGAAGAAGCGCTTCGTGTAAAAATGCTTATAGCGGATATGGTTGAAAGACGGGGATATATGTACAGAGATATCGCTGTTTTATACAGAATGAACTCTTTGTCCCGTACATTTGAGCAGTATTTTTTAAAGGAATGTATTCCTCACAGAGTAGTTGGGGGACTGAGGTTTTTTGACCGTGCTGAAATCAAAGATATTGTTGCATATTTAAGACTTGTTTTCAATATTTATGACGATGAAGCTTTCTTGAGAATAATAAACACTCCTGCAAGAGGCATAGGAAAAACAACGGTAGATAGACTTAAAGCCATTGCGCTGGAAGAAAGCAAATCTTTGTTTGAGGTCTGCGAAAAAGCTGAAAATTACGATGCTGTTTCATCAGCTAAAGTAAAGCTTTCAAATTTCGCATCGATGATAAACTCTTTTAAAGATGAGACTTCAGATTTATACACGCTTGTTGAGAGTGTTATCACAAAAAGCGGGTATATGGAATATCTTATGACAGATAAGAAAGAGGAAGCAAGAGCAAGGCTTGAAAATATAAAAGAGCTTCTTTCTATGGCAAAGGAAAGCGAAGGGCAGAGCTTACCTGAATTTCTGGAAAATGTTGCACTTCTTTCCGATATAGATAATTTTGATGATGAAGAAGATGCTGTAACTCTTATGACGCTTCACAGCGCAAAAGGACTTGAATTTTCCGTTGTGTTTATTGTCGGCTTTGAGGAAGGAATTTTCCCTTCAAATCAGTCGAAGTCGGAAGATGGCGGTGTTGAGGAAGAAAGACGCCTTTTGTATGTTGGGATAACAAGAGCGAAAAAAATACTTTATCTTTCTTCTGCAAAAGAAAGAATGATTTTCGGCAATATGATGTTTTGCCGTCCGTCAAGCTTTTTAAAGGAGATACCCGAAGAATTCTTAGAAAGAGAAATTCAGCCGCAGTATGAACGGGCATCGGCACCTGTAAAAAAAGCACCTGACTATATTATTGCACCTTCCCAAAATAAAGACAGAGTAATGCCGGATATCAAAGCTTCATCTATGCCTGAGTATAAAAAAGGACAGAGAGTTCGTCACAAAAAGTTCGGTGACGGAACGATTCTTGACGCTCAAGCCTTAGGAAATGATGTGAAGCTTGAAATTATGTTTGATACTGTGGGAAAAAAGGTTCTTATGGCAGCTTTTGC
>CAZZPN010000150.1:0-3591 GCA_964655495.1 uncultured Oscillospiraceae bacterium | reverse complement strand
TTGCGTTTTTGCCTTGTATCGACAAAAAATAGTTTGTAAAAAATTCTGCGAACCTGAAAGGGATGAGATTCTGAGCAGTTTTTGACGCGGAGGACGAAGTAAGGCTGTCGCCTTTCGAGGACGACAAGTTGAAAAATATCGAAATACCGCCGTTTCAGGCGGGGTTCGAATAACTACTGGCATGCTAAGAAAGGAGAAAATTAAAATGGAATACAGAATTTCTGATAATATGAAAAATGTGAAAGGCTCGGCAATAAGAGAAATTTTTAAAATTGCAAATAAGCCGGGTGTTATTTCTTTTGCAGGAGGAAATCCCTCTCCGCTTACTTTTCCTGTTGAAGAAATAAAGGATATTGCCGTAAGAGCGCTTACCGATGAGCCTACAATGTGCCTTCAGTACGGAATTACAGACGGCTTCGAGCCGCTTAAAGTTCAGGTTGAAAACAGACTTAAAAAACAAGGTACTTATGTTGAAGGTAATTCCGTTATGATAACAACCGGAGGTCAGCAGGGAGCAGAGTTATGTGCAAAGTGCTTTCTAAACAGCGGTGATGGCGTTATTGTTGAAGAACCGAGCTTTATTGGCGCACTTAATGCTTTTCGTACTTACGGAGCGAAGCTTATCGGTGTTAAAGTGGAGGAAGACGGTATTGATATTAATGCTGTTGAAGAAGCTATAAAAAATAACGATGTTAAGGTTTTATATACAATCCCTACATTTCAGAACCCGACAGGAATAACAATGAGCTTAGAAAAAAGAAAAAAGCTTCTTGAAATATGCGAAAAAAATAATGTTGTTATTTTTGAAGATAATCCTTACGGAGATTTAAGATTTAAGGGAGAGGATATTCCTACAATCAAATCTATGGATAAAAACGGTTGTGTAGTATATTTCGGCTCATTTTCAAAAATTTTGTCTCCGGGAATAAGACTAGGTTTTACTTATGCCAGTGATGAAATAATAGCGAAAATGACTGTTGCAAAACAGGTAAGCGATGTGCATACTCCCGTTCTTACTCAATATATTGCTGCTAAGTGGATGGAAGAAAATGACCTTGATGCTCATATAAAAAAATGTTGTGATTTATACGGACATCAGTGTGATTTAATGCTTTCGGAAATGGATAAAAAATTCCCTGAATGTGTAAAATATACAAGACCGGAAGGCGGTATATTTATATGGGTAACACTCCCCGAAGAATATGATGCAAATGAAGCTGTAAAAGTTTGTGCGGAGAAGAAGGTTGCTTTTGTACCGGGTGCTACATTTATGACTGATTTGGATAAAAAATCAAATTGCTTCAGACTTAATTATTCTACAATGACAGACGAAAAAATAATTATGGGAATAGATATTCTTGCAAAAGCATTAAAAGATATATTATAAAGAGGTATATTAGTATGACAGAAATTATTGAAAATGCAGTAAAACCTGAAAGAAAAAAGAGAATTTTTTCGGGTGTTCAGCCATCGGGAAATATAACAATAGGTAACTATATCGGTGCTATGAAAAACTGGGTACAGCTTCAGGATGAATATGACTGTGCATATTGTATTGTTGATATGCACGCTATAACTGTTCCGCAGGATCCGAAAAGTCTGCGTGCGAGATGTACTGATTTTTTGAGCCAATATATTGCGTGTGGACTTGATCCTGAAAAAAATATTCTTTTTATGCAATCGCATAATCCGGCTCACGCAGAGTTAGCGTGGGTGCTTATGTGCAACAGCTATATGGGTGAGCTTTCAAGAATGACACAATTTAAGGATAAAACCAAAAATAAACAGAACGAGAGTATAGGCGCAGGACTTTTTACATATCCTGTTCTTATGGCGGCAGATATTCTCCTTTACGGAACTGATCTTGTTCCCGTTGGTGTTGACCAGAAGCAGCATCTTGAACTTACAAGAGATATTGCAATAAGATTTAATAATATTTACGGAAATGTGTTTACTGTTCCGGAAGGATATATTCCAAAAACAGGTGCAAAAATTATGAATTTGCAGGATCCGACAAAAAAAATGTCGAAGTCGGACGAAAACCCTAAAACTTATATTAAGATTACAGATGAACCGGATGTTATAATGAAAAAAATCAAATCGGCAGTGACAGATAGCGAGATGTCTGTAAAAAGAGGCGAGGGCAAGGAAGGCATAGAAAATCTTATGACCATAATGAGTGCTGTTACCAAAAAAAGCTTTGAAGAAATCGAAGCACAGTATGAAGGTAAGAACTATGGTGTTTTTAAGAACGATGTCGCTGAATGTGTTATAGAAGAATTAAGACCTGTTTTAGCAGAGTATAAACGCATATCGGGAGATAAGGCGTATTTGGAGTCTGTTTATAAAAGTGGTGCTGAAAAAGCAAGATGGGCTTCACAAAGAATGCTCAGCAAGGTTTATAAAAAGATAGGTTTTGTTGAAAAATAGATTGATTATGGAGTTATAAAGCAATGTTTGTAAAATTTATTGTTTTATATTTGGAGTTCTTTAAAATCGGACTTTTTGCCGTTGGCGGTGGGTTAGCCACGATTCCTTTTTTAGAAAAGCTGTGTGATAAATACGATTGGTTTACACGCAGTGATTTATCAAATATGATAGCAATTTCAGAATCTACCCCCGGCCCGATAGGTGTTAATATGGCAACCTATACCGGTTTTATAAACGGCTCTTTTTATAACGGTATTCCTACGGGAATTTTGGGAGGCATTATTGCAACGGTAGGATTGATTACTCCGTCTGTTATAGTTGTTCTTATAATTGCAGGATTTTTAGAAAAATTTAAAACAAATAAATATGTCGAAAACGGTTTTTACGGGATAAGGCCTGCTGTGGTAGGACTTATTGCGGCAGCGGTGCTTTCAATTTATAAATCTGCTCTTTTTAACAATAACTTTTTTTCGTTTGATTACAGAGTATGGATTATTTTTGTACCGCTTATGATTTGTTCGTTTAAATTTAAGAAAGTCCATCCGATTTTTCTTATACTTGCAGGCGGGCTTCTTGGAATTTTGTTCGGAGGTGCGCTGTGATGAATGAGTATTTAAAGCTTTTTGTCTCCTTTATGAAAATCGGAGGTTTTACATTCGGAGGCGGATATGCAATGCTTCCTATGATTGAAAGGGAAATTGTTGAATTAAGAGGCTGGGCGACAAGTGAAGAAATCCTTGATTATTTTGCGGTTGCACAGTGCACACCGGGAGTTATTGCAGTAAATACGGCAACATTTGTAGGAAAGAAGCAAAAAGGATTTTTAGGCGGAATTATCGCAACCTTGGGTGTCGTATTTATTCCCGTGATAATTATATCAATACTGGCATCTTTTCTAAAATCAATAGCGCATTTTGAAATAGTAAAAAATGCACTTTGGGGTATTTCCATAGCGGTATGTGCTACAATAACAGCATCACTTTATAAAATGATGAGAACTGCTGTAAAAGATTTTATAGGAATAATTATTTTTGTAATCTCTTTTTTTGCAAGTGTTTTATTTAAGCTTTCTCCGGTTATTGTGGTGATAGTTGCGGCATTAGCCGGAATAATTATTAAAAATATTTCTAAAAGTAATGAGAAATAAAAAAGGGGCTGTTT
>CAZZPN010000149.1:0-3630 GCA_964655495.1 uncultured Oscillospiraceae bacterium | reverse complement strand
GGCAGAGCGTAAAGCTCACGCATATCAAGAAGTGCAGCTATCATTGCGCCTGTTATCGCCCCTGTTCCGGGAAGGGGAATTGCAACAAAAACAAATAGTCCGAATGCTGAATATTTCTGCAGCTGTTCAGATTTTTTCATTGTTCTTTCCTCAAGCTTTTTTGCAAGTGAAGAAAAAAGCTTTGTTTTTCTGAAAAAAGCAAGTAAAGGTCGGAACAGATAAATTATGAATGGTATAGGAATCATATTTCCGATTATGCTTAAGATAAAAAGCTGCAGATATGAATATCCGCTATCCATAAAAAACAAAATGGAATATCTTGCTTCAATCATCGGTAGCATCGCACATAGTATTACTCTTGCCCAAAGTGGAATCGGTAAGTTCGTAAAAAACGATTGTATCGCTTCTTTAAAACCGTTCATTAACCTTTATCCTCCGTTTTTAAAACTTTATTATTCTTCTTTTTCAGCTTCCTTTGTGCATTTTATGTTGAGCTCATCAAGCTGTTTTTCATCAACAATATCAGGTGCATTTGACATAAGCTCGGATGCGTTCTGAACTTTAGGGAACGCTATTACATCACGGATAGACTCGCTACCGGATAAAATCATACAAAGTCTGTCAAGACCGTATGCCATACCGCCGTGAGGTGGTGGACCGAATTTGAAAGCCTCCATTAAGAAGCCGAATCTTTCCCAAGCCTGTTCTTCTGTAAAACCAAGCACCTTGAACATTTTTGACTGAAGGGCGGTATCATATATTCTGATACTTCCGCCGCCGACTTCCATACCGTTGAGAACGATATCGTAAGCCTTTGCTCTTATTTCGCCGGGGGCAGTTTCAAGCTTGTCAAGGTCTTCGTTTAATGGTGCCGTAAACGGATGATGCTTTGCAACATATCTGTTTTCTTCTTCGTCATACTCTAAAAGCGGGAAGTTCACAACCCACAAGAATGAATATGTTTCAGGTTCAATAAGGTCAAACTTTTTAGCAAGATGACATCTTAAATTGCCTAAAACTGTATATACAACATTTGTTTTATCAGCAACAATAAGAATTATATCGCCCGGTTTTCCTGCCATTTTTGAAACAACGGCTGCCATCTGTTCTTCCGATAAGAATTTTGCAATAGGAGATTTGATGCTTCCGTCTTCGTTAATAACAATATACGCAAGCCCTTTTCCGCCGATTGTTTTAACATATTCACCGAGTGCATCAATTTCTTTTCTTGATAATTTTGCGCCCATTCCTTCACCGTTTATAGCACGAACTGAGCCGCCCATTTCCAAAGCAGATTTGAATACAACAAAATCAACATCTTTTACTTCATCTGTAATATCAACAAGCTCTAAGCCAAATCTGTTATCAGGCTTATCTGAGCCGAATCTGTCCATAGCTTCCTGATAGTCCATTCTCAAGAAAGGTGTTTTTATGTCAATACCTTTTACTTCTTTGAAAAGTCTTTTCAAAAATCCTTCATTTACGCTCATAACATCATCTGCTTCAACAAATGACATTTCTAAGTCAATCTGCGTAAATTCAGGCTGTCTGTCTGCTCTTAAATCTTCATCTCTGAAGCAACGGGCAATCTGGATGTATCTGTCATAGCCTGCAATCATAAGAAGCTGTTTATAAAGCTGAGGCGACTGCGGCAACGCATAGAATTTTCCCGGATGCACACGGCTTGGAACTAAATAGTCTCTTGCACCTTCGGGGGTAGATTTCTGCAAGTACGGAGTTTCTATTTCGAGGAAGTTGTTTTCGTCAAAATAGTCTCTTGCAATTTTTGAAATTCTATGACGCATAATAATATTGTTTTGCATCTGGGGGCGTCTTAAATCAAGATATCTGTATTTCAATTTGAGTGCATCGTTTGTGTTGATATCGTCTGCAATCATAAAAGGAGTTGTTTCTGAAACTGATAAAATTCTGAGTTCATCAGCCACTATTTCAATTTCACCTGTTTTGAGGTTAGGATTAAATGAGCCGCTTCTTTCTCTTACCGTTCCTTTTACTGCAAGAACATATTCATTTCTTACAGTTTTTGCTTTTTCAAGCAATTCTTTATCAATAGTTTCATCAAAAATAATCTGAACAATTCCCGTTCTGTCTCTTAAATCAACAAAAACGAGTGAGCCTATATCTCTTTGTTTGTTTACCCAACCTGTAACACTTACAGAATTTCCGATATAGCTTCTGTCAAGGTCATTATTGTAGTTTGTTCTTTTAAAACCTGTTAAAAATTCAGCCATTATTTTGTTTCCTCCATATATTCTGAAATTCCTGCAAGGCTAAGCTCACAGGTTTCGCCGTTTTGCATATTTTTTAGAGTATATTTGTCGTTTGCAACTTCGTCATCACCGATTACAAGGGTATATTTTGCATTAAGCTTATCAGCATATTTCATCTGTGCTTTTACTGAACGCTCGTTTATATCGATTTCAGCGGCAATATCTTTTTTCCTTAAAGCATAAAGAAGCTTGTACGCAGTTTTTTTAGCTTCCTCACCAATAGGAATAATCATAATATCCGGAATATCGCATTTTGCCGGGAAGCTTTCTTTTTGAGAAAGGAGAAGAACAAGTCTTTCAATTCCCATTGCAAAGCCTATTCCTGCTGCATCGTTTCCGCCGATGTCTTTTATAAGACCATCATATCTTCCGCCACCAAGTACTGTTCCCTGTGCGCCGATATTCTCTGATACAAACTCAAAAACTGTTTTTGAGTAATAGTCAAGACCTCTTACAATGGCTTTGTCAATTTTATATGAAATTCCGACATTATCAAGAATATCTGTAACCTTTTTAAAATGGTCTTTACAACCGTCGCAAACTGAATCATATATTGTAGGTGCGTTTTCGACTATGCTTTTGCAAACAGGGCTTTTGCAGTCAAAAACACGCATCGGATTTTTTTCCATACGCTCTCTGCAGGTTTCGCATAGCTCGTCCTTCTTTTCAAAAAGAAAAGCTTTTAATTTATCGTTGTATTCTTTTCTGCAGGTTTTGCAGCCTATGTTGTTAAGGTTGAGAGTTATTCCATCTTTAACCCCGAATTTTTCAAATATGCTGTCTGCAAACATAATTGCTTCGGCATCGGCAGCGGGAGTATCAGTTCCCATCATTTCAATTCCGAACTGATGAAATTCTCTTAATCTTCCTGCCTGAGGCTTTTCATAGCGGAAGCAGGAAATGAGATAATAAAGCTTTTGAGGAAGAACACCGCTGTAAAGTCCGTGTTCAATAAAGCTTCTTGCAATTCCGGCAGTTCCTTCCGGTCTTAATGTGATACTTCTGTCGCCTTTATCCAAAAAAGTGTACATTTCTTTGTTTACAACATCAGTTGTATCACCAACACCCCTTAAAAATAGCTCAGTATGCTCAAAGGTTGGTGTTCTTAACTCGTGAAAATTAAAAGTACGGCTAAGATTTCTCAAAGTATCTTCTATATATTGGTATTTGTAGCTTTCATCAGGCAAAATATCTTTTGTCCCTTTCGGAGCTGTGATTTTTACGCTCATCTTTTCTACTCCTTTTTATATTTATTCCATAAATTACATTCTATCATAATAACGGGAAAAAGTCAACGACTTAAGAAAGTAAATTGTTTAACATCGGTTCGCAGGGGATA
>CAZZPN010000148.1:0-3637 GCA_964655495.1 uncultured Oscillospiraceae bacterium | reverse complement strand
ATCACAGAGCTTTGCTTTGACGATTTGGATGCACCACCTGCAGTTGTAGGTGCAAGAAACTGGATTACACCACCGTTTGAATTTGATGAGTTCTTCTTCCCGCAGGCAAGCTGGATTATAGATGCGATTCACGAAAAGATTGTTCCGCTTGCAGGTCATGTTGTGCAGAACGGCTGCACAGAAACTGAAACACTCCGTCGAGCTAAACAGGGTGTATAAGGGAAAAAAGCAAAAAATGAAAGTATTAAGAACAGCTAATTGTGGTGTACTTTTAGAGCTTGACGGCACATCGTTACTTATAGACGGTGTGGCAAAAACGCTTGGTTCTTATATGGGTACACCAAAAGATTTAAAAGAAAACCTTATTAAAAATCCGCCCGATGTTCTTTTGTTTACACATAAACACGAAGACCATTATGACAAAGATTATGCGGAATTTTATAAAAACACACTTCACTCTCCGGTTTTAATGCCGGGGAGTGAGGGTGAAATAAAAAAAGGAAGCATCCTTATAGAAAGCATCCCTACAAGGCATATAGGAAAAAATGATTTGCCTCATGTAAGCTACGCGATTACGGGAAGTAAGTCTATTTGGTTTATGGGAGATGCTTCACCTGCCATGCTAAAGAAAATGAGCCGTTTTTCAAAGCCTGATGTGCTTTTTGTGCCGTTTGCTTATGCAACATCTTTATCTGCATGGCAAAGCTCGATAAATACGGATGCGAAAAAAATAGTTGTTCTTCACTTACCCAAAAAAGAAGAGGATATTGAGGGATTATGGGATAAAGTCTGTAAAATCGCAGGAAATGACGAACATTTTATTATCCCCGGAATCGGAGAGGAAATTTTAATATTTTAATCTTTCAATTTTAAGGAGGTACTTTTTATGTATCACGCAAGAGTTATTGTTGCAAAAAATCCCGAGGAAGTAGGCAAATATGCTGCTGACCTTTTTGAAAATGCCATTCAGACAAAACCTGCATGTGTTATCGGTTTAGCTACCGGTTCAACACCGTTGCCGCTGTACCGTGAGCTTATCGCACGAGAAAAAGCAGGCAAAATTGACTTTTCAAAGGTGCGTTCTGCAAACCTTGACGAGTATAAAGGTCTTGCTCCTACACACGAGCAGAGCTACCGTAAATTTATGCAGGATAATCTTCTTGACCACATTTCAATAAAACCTGAAAACACAATCGTTCCACTTGGTCTTGCAGAAGATATTCCGCAAATGTGCAAGGAATATGAAGAACAGATTGAAGCCTGGGGCGGAGTAGATTTGCAGCTTCTTGGTATAGGTCATGACGGACACATCGGCTTTAATGAGCCTGACGACCATTTTCCTGCAATGACACACGAGGTTAAGCTTACAGATATGACAATTAACGCAAACAAGCGTTTCTTTGACTCAATAGATGATGTTCCTCGTGCGGCGATCACTATGGGTATAGGTACTATTATGGCGGCAAAGAAAATCGTTATGGTAGTAACAGGTGCAGATAAAAAAGAAATTCTTAAAAAGACATTCTGGGGACCGGTTGATCCGCAGGTTCCTGCATCAATTCTGCAGTTCCACCCGGATGTAACTCTCATCTGCGATGAAGATGCGTATCCGTTTTAATTAAATAAATTAAATAAACAAACATAAAAGACAATTTTCATTTTTGAAAGGTTGTCTTTTTTGTTTTTTGGACTGTTTTTCCTAAAGTGAAAATAAATCGGCTTTTTTGGATAATTTTTTTAGTAAAAAAAGTTGAATTTTATATTGAAATATGGTATCATAAAATAAGTAGACAAACTAAAAGGGGGAATAGCTTTGAAGTGTATTATAAACGGCAAAATTATCTTAAAGGATAAAGTAGCTGAAAATCTGGCACTTATTTTTGATGAAAAAATTGAAAAAGTAGCAGATATAAACGATATAAACATTTCAGATTATGAAGTTATAGATGCAAAAGGGAATTTCGTATCACCCGGTCTTGTTGATATTCATATTCACGGATATCTCGGTGCTGATGTTTCGGACGGAGATGATGACGGAATAAGAAAAATGGCAGAAGGCATCATAAAAAACGGTGTTACTGCTTGGTGCCCTACAACAATGACTGTTTCAAAAGCGGAAATAGAAGCGGCATTTGATTCTGTACGCAGAGTTAAAAATGGTAGCAACTATTACGGAGCAAGAATTTTAGGTGTAAACAGCGAAGGTCCTTTTATCAATGCGAAGAAAAAAGGCGCACAGGCTGAAGAACATATTTTGAAGCCTGATGCTGATTTTATAAAAAAACATTCGGATATTGTGAAGCTTTTCACAGTTGCACCTGAAGTTGATGGAGCGAGTGAATGTATAGAAAAGGTTTCTTCGGAAACTGATGTTTTAATATCTATGGGACATACAGATGCAACCTTTGAAGAAGCTATGACAGGTATTGAAAAAGGTGTAAAGCATACAACACATCTTTTTAATGCGATGACAGCCCTTTCTCATCGTAGTCCCGGTGTTGTGGGTGCAGCGTTATCCGATAAGAACACCAGCGTTGAGCTTATCGCAGATACATTCCATGTAAATAAAGGTCTTTTTAACCTTATAGCGAAAATAAAAGGTGATAAGCTTTGCCTTATTACAGACTGTATAAGAGCCGGCGGTATGCCTGACGGAGATTATACTCTTGGCGGTCAGCCTGTACATAAAGAGGGAATTAAATGCTTAATGCCTGACGGAACAATAGCAGGAAGCGTGTTGAATCTCAATAACGCTGTTAACAATTTGTATGAAAATACTGATCTTGAAATTTATGAGGCTGTTAATTGTGCAGCTTTAAATCCTGCAAAGGCTTTGGGGCTTGATGATGAAATTGGCTCAATCGAAGCAGGAAAAAGAGCAGATATAATAATTGCTGACGAAAAGTTTAATATTAATATGACAATTCTCGGCGGAGAAATAAGATATACAAAATAAGAAGAATTAAAAGGAGAATATAATTATGATAGCAAAACTTGAACCTGAATTTATGCCTATGATAAAGGTTATAAATGACTTTAAGGCATCAGTAGCAAAAGCACAGTCGCAGAAAGTCCGTATCGCTGTTGAAAGAAACAATAATCTTATTGCAGTGTATGACCTTGATGTTTATAAGGAAAATACCGGACACGACGAAGAAAACTACGAAATCATAGAAAGAATTATCAAAACATTGCTTTGGGCAAAGGGCGGATATAAGGTTTATATCGCAGGCTCAAAATATATTTATGAACGCATAGCTGATGATTACAAAATCGGTGGCGCAAGAGAATTTGACTTTAATTTTATGGCTCGTGTTTTTGAAAAGCCTTTTGAAGTTATTTATGTTGAAAATATAGCTGATGCACCGGAAGAAAATGACGCATCTTCACCTGTTGGCCGTCATTTAGATGGCTGCAGAATCGGTTTTGATGCAGGCGGAAGTGATAGAAAGGTATCAGCAGTTGTAGATGGAGAAACAGTATATTCTGAAGAAGTAGTATGGTTCCCGAAATTACAGAGCGACCCTATGTATCATTATGAAGGCATTTTAAATGCAATGAAAACTGCAGCATCACATATGCCAAGAGTAGATGCTATCGGTGTTTCTTCAGCCGGTGTTTACATTGACAATAAAAT
>CAZZPN010000147.1:0-3639 GCA_964655495.1 uncultured Oscillospiraceae bacterium | reverse complement strand
ACAACAGACTTTTTGGCGGACAGCTTATGTCATGGATAGACGAAGTTGCCGCAGTTGTTGCAAGAAGACACTCAAACTCTAATGTTACAACAGCTTCGATAGATATGCTCAAATTCAAAAAACCCGCCTACGCAAATGAAACTGTGGTTTTAAGCGGAAAAATCACCTATACGGGAAAAACCTCAATGGAAATTGAGGTAAAAACCTATGTGGAAAAATTAAACGGCGAAAAAATTCTTATCAACGAGGCTTATGTGGTGATGGTTGCCCTTGATGAAAACGAAAAGCCTGTAAAAGTGCCGGGGCTTATTCTGGAAACCGATGAAGAAAAAAATAACTGGGTACTCGCTCTTAAAAGAAAAGAACACAGAAATTCTTTCCATTCAGATTGACATTCTTTGAAAATTATGGTAGAATGGATTAAAACTTTTCAAGGAGACAAAAGAATGTATAAATGCGCAATATTTGATTTAGACGGAACATTGGCTGATACCTTAAAAACTATCAGCTATTTTGCAAACAAAGCACTATCACACTTTTCACTTTCGGCATACCCCGAAGAAGAATACAAATATATGGTGGGAAACGGTGCAAAAATTTTAGTTGAAAGAATGCTTAAAAACCAAAATGCTTACAGCGATGAAATGCACGAAAAAGTTTTTACATACTACAATAAAATCTACGATGAGGACTTTTTATACTTAACTGCCTCTTACCCGGGGATACCTGAATTATTAAAATTCTTAAAAGAAAACGGTATGAAAATCGGTGCTCTTTCTAATAAACCGCACTATCCCACAACGATGATTATTGAAAATATATTTGAAAAAGGAACATTTGATTTAGTATTCGGGCAAAGAGAAAACTACCCGATAAAGCCGGACCCGAAGGTGCTTCTTAAAATGCTTGAAGAATGGAATATAAAACCGGAGGAATGTCTTTATATCGGTGATACAAAAACAGATATGAAAACAGGAAAAAACGCCGGTGCCTTTACAATAGGTGTTCTGTGGGGATTTCGTGATAAAGAGGAGCTTGTTTCCAATAATGCAGACTTCATTGCAAAGAAACCGGCTGATATCATTGAGTTTATAAAAAAAGGATATTAAAAAATGAACAAAAAAGTCTATAAAACGCTTGAATTTGATAAAATTTTGAAAAAAGTTGCAGATTATGCCGTTTTAGAAAAAACAAAAGAAAAAATACTTTCTCTTGAGCCTAAAACAGATATAGAAAATGTAAGTCTTTTACTTAACGAAACGGATTTTGCTTCAAGAGCAATAATAAAATCAGGTGCACCGCCTGTTTATAACTACGGTGATTTTTCCGAAACGACAAAAAGGCTTGAAATAGCAGGAGCGCTCAATATAAGAGAGCTTCTGTCTGTTGCTACGCTTTTTAAAAGCTCACGCCATTTAAAAAGCTATCTTTCCGATTGCAATTTTCCTGTCTTTGACGGATATATCGGGATGCTTTATGTAAACAAGCACATTGAAGACGAAATTTTTTCCAAAATAATCTCCGAAGAAGAACTTGCCGACAATGCAAGTGATACGCTCTACTCAATAAGAAGAAAGAAAATATCAACACAAGGAAAAATAAGAGAAACTCTGCAAAAATTCACTAACTCACCAACCTACAAAAAATATCTTCAAAACGCAACAGTAACCTTGCGTAATGAAAGATTTGTTCTCCCCGTTAAGCAAGAGTACAGAAACGAAATTCAAGGGTTAGTGCATGACAGCTCCGACAGCGGTGCAACGGTATTTATCGAGCCTATGAGCATCGTTAATCTTAATAATGAGCTTAAAGAGCTTGACATAAAGGAAAAAGCGGAAATCGAAAAAATTCTTCTCGATTTATCGGGAATGTGTGCAGGCGTATGCGAAGAAATTAAAACGCTTGACACTCTTATTTCAAATCTTGACCTTATATTTTCAAAGGCTAAATACAGTCTTAATATCAAAGGTGAAATACCGAAGCTTAATGACAAGGGTATTATAATCTTAAAAAAAGCCCGTCATCCCCTTCTTCCCAAAGATAAAGCAGTTCCGATTGATGTAAGCATCGGTGAAGGCTTTGATACACTTGTTATAACAGGCCCTAACACGGGCGGAAAAACTGTTTCCTTAAAGACACTTGGTTTATGCACTCTTATGGCACAGTCGGGAATACTTATTCCGGCATTTATGGGAAGCGAAATCGCTGTATTTAAAAAAATATATGCGGATATAGGAGACGAACAAAGTATTGAGCAATCGCTTTCTACTTTTTCTTCACATATGAAAAACATTGTTTCGATTTTAAACAATATTTCTTTTGATAATCTCGTTTTATTTGATGAATTGGGAGCAGGTACAGACCCGACGGAAGGTGCGGCACTTGCAATCGCAATAATCGAATATTTAAGAAAAAGAGGGGCTAGAGTTGCGGCAACAACGCATTACCCTGAACTTAAGCTTTACGCACTTTCACAAGACGGAGTGTGTAACGCTTCATTGGAATTCAGCATAGAAACTCTTATGCCGACATACCGTCTTATTATGGGAATGCCGGGAAGAAGTAACGCCTTTGCAATCTCAAAAAAACTTGGTCTCTCAGATGAAGTTCTTGACAATGCACAGTCAAGGATTTCAAAAGATGCGCTGAAATTTGAAGATGTACTTACAACTATTGATAAAAACAGAGTTGAAGCCGAAAGAGAAAAAGCCGAAGCTGAAAATTTACGAAAACAGGTTGAAGAATTAAAAAGAGAGCTTAAGAAAAAGCAGGACGACGCTTTTTCAAAGAGCCACTCAATAATAGAAAAAGCTCGTGCAGAAGCACTCTTGATAACAGAAGAAGCAAGAGAAACTGCCGAAGGAATTATTGAAGAATTAAACAAAAAAGCAAGAAACCAGGCGGAAAGAGCAAAAGCGGTAGGCGATGCAAGAAAGAAATTAAAAGAACAGCGTGATAAACAGGCAGATAAGCTTTCTAAAGAAAACAAAAAAACTAAAAATCCACTCAATATGAAAGATGTAAAAATCGGACTTACAGTTATGTTTGAGGATATTGATGCTGAAGTTACAGTAGATACACTGCCCGATAAAGACGGAAATCTCACCGTTTTAGCAGGAATAATGAAAGTAAAAACAAATATATCAAAGCTTTACGCATTGGAAAAAAACAAAAAACAGGAAAAGAAAGCGTCTCATTCATTAAGCAGAAACACTTCAAATGTAAGCATCAAAAACCGTGAATTCCGTCCTGAGCTTGATTTAAGAGGTATGAACTTAGAGGAAGCTGAATTTGTAACAGAAAAATTCATTGATGATGCTATTTTAGGTCATATTCCAAGTATCGTTATAATTCACGGAAAAGGCTCGGGAATACTCAGAAGCGGTATTCACGCGTTACTCAAGAAAAACAAGGCTATAAAATCGTTCCGCTTAGGAACATTCGGAGAAGGCGAAGCAGGGGTTACAATTGCAGAATTAAAATAGTTGGGAATGTTAAAAATTCTGCTTTGTCTCGGTTTGTCCGTTCTGAAGCTTTTTTCCTATCCCCTAAAAACAGATGTTAAAAAATTTAATTTCTTAAGTTGTTGACTTTTTCCCGTTATTATGATAGAATGTAATTTATGGAATAAATATAAAA
>CAZZPN010000146.1:0-3651 GCA_964655495.1 uncultured Oscillospiraceae bacterium | reverse complement strand
TTATTAAATAAAACCTATAATATTATAATTGTTTTTGTAATACTTTCCCTTTTTGGAGGAAACTCTCTTAAGCTTTATTACATCATTCCCCATTGGGATAAAATTCTTCATTTTGCATCAGGCTTTTTACTTTTTCATATCGGAACAGAAATATATAAAAAGTATGATAAAAATGAAGAAAACAAAAAACTTTGCTTATTGTTCTCTCTTTTTTTCGCCGCTTCATGTGCTTCTTTCTGGGAAATATATGAATTTTTTTCTGACTGTGTATTTAAGACAGATGCGCAGAACAATTCCTTAAAAGACACTATGCTGGATATTATATTGGGAACTTCAAGCACTCTTTTTTACTTTATCGTATTAAAACTCAAAAAAAAATTAATTTTTTTGAAAAATTTTATTGACAAATAAAAAAAAGTGTGCTATAATCCTCTTATTAAAACGCAGTGATGCGGAATAGTACGCAAAATTCTTTCGCCTTCTAAGAGAGATGTCGGTTGGTGCGAGACATTGGGAAAGCTTTGCAGAACTCACCGCTGAGCGGCTGCTGTGAAATCATAAAAAAGTAATGGCAGACGGGAACTCCCGTTACAGAGTTAAGATGTGTTTGCATCCAAAGGGCATCCGAGAAAGGATGAAGAAGAGTGGTACCGCGGAAGGTTAACCTTGATTTAACGCTTTCGTCTCTTTGAATCAACAAAGAGATGAAAGCTTTTTTTGTTGATTATGATAAAAGTACAAAAGGTACGAAAGGTACTTAAAAAGAAAGGGGTTTTTTTATGAAAAAAATCAATATCACAGACATTACTTTAAAAATGCTTTCACAAGACAGAGATGTTTCACTTTTATTCCGTGAAAAAACTGCGATTGCAGCTTGTGCAGATTCTTTGGGAGTTGATGCCGTTGAGCTTGCGGCTATAAAAAATTTGCGTGAAGATACAATTATTTATAAAACAATCGCACAGAATGTAAAAAATGCGGCTGTTGCTATTCCTGTGGGCTTTTCAAAAGATGATGTCAATAATTCATGGGAAAGTATCAAAGAAGCAACAAAACCGCGTCTTCAGATTGAAGTTCCTGCTTCTACCGTTCAGATGGAATACATATACCATTTGAAAGCTGAAAAAATGCTTGCAAAAATTTGTGAGCTTACCTGTGAAGCAAAGAAGCTTTGTGAGGATATTGAATTTGTTGCCCTCGATGCTACAAGAGCCGATGAAGACTTTTTGATAAGCGCTGTAAAAGAGGCTGTTAAAAGCGGTGCAGGGATTATTACCCTTTGTGATACTGCAGGAGTTTCACTTCCCGAAGAAATTGCCGAGCTTGTAAATAAAGTTAAAGCGGAGGTAAATGTTCCTGTATATGTTCAGGTGTCTGACCGTATAAGTATGGCAGTTGCATCAGCTATTTCTGCTATCAATGCAGGAGCAGAAGGTATAAAATGTGCAATGGCAGGTAATGATGCACTTTTAACAGGAAAAATCTGCGATGCCGTTAGTTTAAGAGGCGAAGCAATAGGTATCTCAACTTCCCTTAACAATACAAAAATTCACTCAAGCATAGAAGATATGCTTTCCAATATAAATCACGAAGCTTACGAATCAAACACAGATGTAAGCGAAAAGAAAAAAATTCTTCTTGACTCCGAGAGTACAATTTCTCAGGTTAGCCAGGCAGCACAAATTCTCGGTTATGACCTTTCGGACGATGACTGCGGAAATGTTCACAAGGCTCTTTCCTATGTATGCGAGAAAAAAGGCTCAGTAGGTGCAAAAGAATTTGAAGCACTCATTGCAAGTTCCGCTATGCAGGCACCTTCAACCTATCATCTTGAAAGCTACACCACAAACTGCGGAAACTTAGCTAGTTCAATGTCGCAGGTAACATTAAGATGTGGAGATGAAACTTTGAGTGGTGTAAGCATGGGCGACGGCCCTGTTGACTCTGCGTTCCGTGCTATTGAACAGTGCATCGGTTTCCATTATGAGCTTGACGATTTTCAGATTCAGGCTGTAACTGAAGGAAAAGAGGCGCTCGGTTCTGCACTTGTAAAGCTTCGCTCCAACGGAAAGCTTTATTCCGGAAACGGTATTTCAACAGATATCGTTGCCGCAAGTATAAGAGCATATATAAACGCTCTTAATAAAATAGTTTTTGAGGAGGAATAAAATGAAAATCGTTTTTTCAACAAAAAATGTCTCTCGTGTCTCCTTCCTTGATTTGTGTCGCTATGCCTATGACTACGGTTATTCAGGCTTTGAAATATATGATGCCATAAAAGAAAGAAAACAGCACTATGACAGTTTGCTTCGCTCGGAGCGTACCGCTGATTCAAAAAGAAAGCTGTTAAACAGAGGTCTTAGTGTTTCTGCACTTCACTATCCTTATTCTATCGACTCTGTTGAGGCAACAAGTGATGAAATCTTAAAATATGTGGATATGGCAAGAAGTGCAAGAATAGAAAGCGTTATTATCCGTATTGAAAATAAAGTTTCACAAGCTGTAATGTCCGAAAAGCTTTCAGCAGCAATAAAGCGTGCAGAAGAAGCTGATGTTATGATTCTTATTGAAACAATCGGATATCTTTCCGAAACCCAGAATGTTATAGATGTAATAAACTTTTTCTCATCTGCCGCACTTGGTGCTTCGTGGAATATAAGAGGTACTTATTTTGGTGCAGGAGAAAGTGCAGAAACTACAATTAAAAATCTCGGTGCATATATAAAATATGTGCGTCTTGGTGATATAAAAGACGGAAAAGCTGTTCTTATAGGTGAAGGAGAGCTTCCTGTCGATAAAATACTAAATGCACTTTCATCACTTAATTTTGACGGTTTTGTGTGTGTTGCGTGGAACGAAGAAATCAACGATGCTGATATCGTTCTCACCCATTTTTCAAACTATATCGCATCACTTAACCGTGAGAAAAAAGAATATGACCGTGCATACTACAACAGAGCAAAAACAGGAACATTTGTATGGCAGAAATATGATATCATAGATGCTACCTTTTCGGATGTTCTTGATACAATGGTAAAACATTATCCTGACCAATATGCTTTTAAATATACAACTCTTGACTACACAAGAACATATTCAGAATTCAGACGAGATGTTGATGAATGTGCCGCTGCACTTATTTCGCTTGGTGTAAAGGCGGGCGACCATGTTGCAGTATGGGCAACAAATATTCCCGCCTGGTTCATTACTTTCTGGGCGACAACAAAAATCGGCGCTGTTCTGGTAACTGTAAATACAGCGTACAAAATCCACGAAATAGAATATCTTTTAAAGCAGTCCGATACTCATACGCTTATTATGATTGAAGACTGTAAGGATATAAACTACAAAGAGATTATCGAGGAGCTTTGTCCCGAACTTCAAAGTTTAAAACCGGGAGAGCCGATTTACTCAAAAAATCTCCCGTTCTTGAGAAATGTTGTAACTGTGGGATTTTCTATGACAGGCTGTCTTACATGGGAACAGATGTTGTCAAGAGCAAAGAATGTTCCTTATGAAGAAGTACGCAGAAGAGCTTCTTTGGTAAAACCTGACGATGTATGTAATATGCAATATACATCAGGTACAACAGGCTTCCCCAAGGGTGTAATGCTTACTCACAGAAACATTGTAAACAACGGTAAAACAATC
>CAZZPN010000145.1:0-3662 GCA_964655495.1 uncultured Oscillospiraceae bacterium | reverse complement strand
TGTTCTTCGGTTTCCACTCCCTCACAAATAACACCGATATCAAGACTGTGCGCCAATGCAATTATACCGGTAAACAAATCTTTTCCCCGTTCATTATCGGTTTTGAGCAAAATATCACGGTCAATCTTTACAATGTCGATAGGATAATTGCATAGATTTGCAAGAGAAGTATAACCACTTCCCAAATCATCAAGATAAACACGGAACCCAAGCTCTTTAGAACGCACCACATCTTCCAAGTGAGTCTAACGGAGCATATTTTTCAAATGATTTCGTTGTATAATCAGCGTCGGTAAAATACGGATTATTATCGTTTACGACTACATACGGACTTCCGTTATATGCAGGAATACTGCTTAAATCGAAGCTCTCCACAGAATGTTTCGTTTCTTCTGCACTAACTTCTTCTTGAACATCATCAGCAGGTTCCGTACTATCTATGCTTACATTTTGCGTTACATTTCTTCCTCTCCTTTCAGATTTTGGGTATAAAAAAAACAACCATTTCTTATTTGAAACGATTGTCTTCATTAGAATTATTTAATTTTTCAACTTTCAAAAAATGACAATCAAATTGCTCGTTTGATTGTCATTTTTGTGAAGATACTCTTTGGCATCTACTATTTTCTTTTTTATCCAATTTCCATCAAAACTACTCAAACCCGCTTAAACACTGGGGATTTTGGATGGCATCTAAATTGTGCGTCTATTATATCATACTTATACTATCTTTTCAAGTTTTTTATGAAATAATTTTCAAATTAAGAATCCGAATCTGCGCCAAAAATCATAAAAACCTAAGGTGCAAGATTCGGATGCCCATATACTATATTCGCTGTATTTTTACAGTTTTTCTTTTAAAAACTTACCTGTGTATGACTTTTTGTTCTTCGCCACTTCTTCAGGTGTACCCATAGCAACGACCTCTCCGCCCTCGTCGCCGCCCTCAGGCCCCATGTCGATAATATAATCGGCTATTTTTATAACATCAAGGTTATGTTCAATTACGACAATGGTGTTTCCGCCCTCGCAAAGCCTCTGTAAAACCTCTATAAGACGCTTTACATCGTGGAAATGAAGTCCCGTTGTAGGCTCATCCAAAATGTAAATGGTTTTTCCCGTCGGTCTCTTTGAAAGCTCTGTTGCCAATTTTACTCTCTGCGCTTCTCCACCTGAAAGCGTTGTCGATGGCTGCCCTATTTTTATATAACCAAGTCCCACATCTTCAAGTAACTGCAATTTTCTTTTTATTGACGGAATATTTTCAAAGAATTTTAATCCTTCTTCTACTGTCATATCAAGAACTTCGCTGATATTTTTGCCTTTGTATTTTACCTCTAAGGTTTCTCTGTTGTATCTTTTTCCCTTGCATACATCACACTCTACAAAAACATCAGGCAAAAAGTGCATTTCTATTTTTACAATACCGTCTCCCTCACAGGCCTCACATCTTCCACCCTTAACATTAAAGCTGAAACGGCTTGAATTATAACCTTTCATTTTTGCATCGGCTGTCTGTGCAAAAAGGTCTCTTATATGAGAAAAAACGCCTGTATAGGTTGCCGGATTTGACCTTGGTGTTCGCCCTATTGGAGTCTGGTCAATAGCGATTATTTTATCAAGATTTTCAATTCCGAGAATTTCATCGTGTGCCCCGCCTTTTGTTTTTCCGCCGTTAAGCTTATAAAAAAGCTCTTTATAAATAATCTGATTTATAAGCGAAGATTTTCCCGAGCCGGAAACACCCGTAACAACAGTCATAAGTCCAAGAGGTATGGAAACATCTATATTTTTAAGGTTATTTTCTTTTGCTCCTTTTACGGTAAGAAAATTTCCGTTCCCTTTTCTTCTTTCTTCGGGAACTTCAATCACTTTTCTGCCGGAGAGGTAATCACCGGTAAGAGATTTTTCACATTTTTCGATTTCCGAAGGTTCCCCTTGCGCAACAATATATCCGCCGTGAACACCTGCTCCGGGGCCAAAGTCAAAAACATAGTCGGCATTCTTTATTGTGTCCTCGTCATGCTCAACAACCAGCACAGTATTTCCCAAATCTCTTAATTTCAACAAGGTTTCTATAAGCTTTTCGTTATCACGCTGATGAAGTCCGATACTTGGTTCGTCAAGCACATATAAAACTCCCATAAGCGATGAGCCTATCTGTGTTGCAAGTCTTATTCTCTGAGCCTCACCGCCGGATAAAGTTCCTGCACTTCTCGAAAGTGTGAGATATGAAAGCCCTACCTTATTAAGAAAACCAAGTCGTTCTTTTATTTCTTTTAAAAGTCTTTCGGAAATAGTTTTCTCTTTCTCAGTAAGCTGTAATCTATCAAAAAATTCTATAAGGTCTTTAACAGTTTTACAGGTAAGGTCGTATATATTGACTTCTCCGACAGTAACTCCCAGCGCTTCTTTATTAAGTCTTGCACCCATACACACAGGACATGGCTTTTGAGACATAAGAAGTTCTATATCACGCCTTGTCCAGCTTGACTGTGTTTCCTTATATCTTCTCTCCAAATTATTTGCAACGCCCTCAAAGTCTGTTATATACGAGCCTTTGCGACCGTTTCTTGAATATTCTATTTCGATTTTCTCGCCTTTGTTTCCGTACAATAATAAATCAGTAACCCAATCCTCCTGCTCACAAAGAGGGATATCAAGAGAAAAACCGTAATATTTTGAAAGTGCGGAATAAATACTGTAACAAGTGCTGTCCTCTTTATCGGCAGCATACCAGCCTGTTGCGGCTATTGCACCTTCCAAAACAGATTTTTTTGTGTCGCATATTCTGTCGGGATCAATTTTCATAAGATGCCCTATTCCTCCACATTCAGGACAAGCGCCGAACGGATTATTAAAGGAAAATGAACGGGAAGTCAATTCCCCGATACTTATATCACAATCTGGACAAGCGTAGTTAAGACTGAAAGCTTCAACCTCGTTTGTCTTATGGTCAATAAGTGTCAGAAGTCCGTCTGTAAGCTTTGTTGCAGTTTCAACAGAATCTGTTATTCTCCCCAAAATATCACCTTTTACGGCAATTCTGTCAACAATTATATCTATATCGTGCTTTTTATTCTTCTCTAATCTTATTTCTTCGGAAAGGTCATACATTATTCCGTCAACCTTTGCACGAACAAAACCGCTTTTTCTTGCTTTTTCAAAAATTTTGGCGTGCTCGCCTTTTCTGCCTCTTATAACGGGGGCAGCTATCATAAGCTTTGCGCCCTCGCCCTTTGACATAATTTTATCAACAATCATATCAACTGTCTGCTTTTTAATAGCCTTGCCGCAACAAGGGCAGTGAGGTATGCCTATTCCTGCATACAAAAGCCTTAAATAATCATATATTTCAGTAACCGTTCCGACAGTTGAACGGGGATTTTTTGAAGTTGTTTTCTGGTCTATTGCAACGGCAGGAGAAAGTCCCTCAATACTCTCGACCGAAGGCTTTGCCATCTGCCCTAAAAACATCCTGGCATATGATGACAACGATTCAACATAGCGGCGCTGTCCTTCAGCATATATGGTGTCAAACGCAATAGAAGATTTTCCCGAGCCGGAAACACCTGTAAAAACAACAAGCTTATCTCTCGGAATTTTTAAATCTATATTTTTCAGGTTATGCTGTCTTGCACCTGATATTTTTATATAATCAG
>CAZZPN010000144.1:0-3722 GCA_964655495.1 uncultured Oscillospiraceae bacterium | reverse complement strand
ACGATATCCCACACACTTACAGGTGCAGTAATAAGAAGCTGGTCTGTCTTTTTAGCCTTTTCTTCCGATAAAAGCTGCATCGTAAGAACAGGTACGATAAAAAGACAAAGCACATTCACATAATTTAGAATATAGTCAACAGATGCCTGTGTTGAAAACAACATAATTGCATAAAACTGCATTGAAGCAAGAAAAATAAACGGAGCCAGAAATACATATGCAATCGGAGTTTTAAAATAATTTTTAAATTCTTTTTTAAATATCGCAACCATTATTCTTCCGCCTCGCTTTCTTCTTTTTCTTCGATTTCTTCAACTTCTTCTGTTATTTCTTCCACAACAGTTTCTTCTTTTTTCACAAAGATACTTTTTACTTTTTCAAGTAAAGTAAGCGGTTTTTCCTCCGCTTCTTCTGAAACTACCGTTTCTTCACTTGTAACACGGACAAAAACATCTTCCAAAGTAGATTTTCTTCTTTCAAAAGCTAAAATAACCATACCTTCATCTGCAAATAAATGGAACAGCTTTTCACGGATATCCTCATTTACATCAAGCGATGATATTTCAACTTCCGAAACTCCCGCCTCTTTTTGAGAGCCTATAATATGTGTCCCGATAAAATCGGTATTGCTCACAAGCTCATTTATACGGTTTCTGTCACCTTTTATCTTCATAAGGTATGTATTTGTTTCACCGCCGGATAAGTTGTCTATCGTATCTTCAGCCACAATTCTGCCTTTGTTTATAATAATAACACGGTCGCAGATTGCAGTAACCTCCTGCAAGATATGTGTACTTAAAATGATAGTTCTTTCTTTACCGAGCTTCTTTATAACATTTCTTATTTCAATAATCTGTGTCGGGTCAAGCCCTACGGTAGGCTCGTCCAAAATAAGCACTTCAGGGTTTCCGATAAGAGCGCCGGCAAGCCCTACTCTCTGCTTATAACCTTTTGAAAGGTTTCTTATAAGACGGGACTTCATATGAGTTATGCCCACCTGCGACATAACAAGCTCGATATGCTCCTTTTTCTCATCATCAGTTCCCTTTACACCCTTTAAATCATATACAAAGTCGAGATATTCACTCGGTGTCATTTCATTGTAAATCGGGGGATGCTCCGGAAGATAGCCTATTTTTCTTTTTGCTTCCTTCGGATTATCAAGAATGTCAAAGCCACAAACGCTTACCTTTCCGCTTGTTTTTGACAAATAGCCTGTCAGGATATTCATAGTCGTACTTTTACCTGCACCGTTTGGTCCCAAAAAGCCTAAAATTTCGCCCTTTGAAACTGAAAATGATATATCATTGACAGCTTTATTGCTTCCGTATTTTTTTGTAAGACCGGAAATTTCTATAACTGTACTCACTTTCGTTTTCCTCCCAAAAAATTAATCACTTTTCCTATTATATATCAGATATATGTTTTTTTCAAGAACTTTTTTAAAATTACTCAATCATTACACTCATTGACGGCGGAACTATATTTACAAAAGTAAGTCCCGGATTTAACACAAGCTCTTTTCCGTCGGCAGTTTTATAGACGGTTTTTGCTCTCCTTGAATTTTTCTGCCATGTAATGTCAACAGCTTTTCCGCCGGTGATATATTTTCCTTTTCCGCTTCCGACAGTTCTCATATCCTGTCTGCCGGCAGAATCTCCGGGGATAGTATAGTTTGAAACCTCCTGCAATATTATATTTACAGGTGCATAAAGAGTTCCGTCAGGGCTTGCGTGAACAGTTGAAGAATTCATCGTTCTTTTATAGTTTTTCTCTTTTTCGTTATATTCATAAGTAACCTTATATATTGAGTTGTAAGGAATAACTATTTTTTTTGCAATGTTTTGGGATGTAAGCTCAACCATTTCGTCGTTATAAGGAAGAAATGTTTCCTCGCTTTTTTCGCTTATTCCCTTTTTCTCCATAGCTTTTTTTACATTTTTTATACTTGTGTAAACACTGTGATAATCATATTTGTATTTTTCTTCACGCCAAAAATAGCTTTCATCGCCCAAAATTCCGTTCATCATTCTTACGCCTAAATTTTTCAAATCTGTTTGCGCTCTTGGACTTACACCAAAGCCTACAAAAAATGCGTCATGTTCAAATACAAAATCATAAAAATAATGTCTCACAGAGCGAATAGGTCCTATTTTAGCTGTGTCCGTTCCTTTAAAAAACGCAAGTAACCTTGTAACTCCGCCCTCAACATACATTTCATAAATCATATACGCCTCATTCAGTCCGCTATGAGGCCATGAATCTCTGCCGTCGTTATCAATTACAACAGCAATCGGCTTAGAGTCGTTATCGTTATATTTTTCCTTTATTTCAGGTTCTTTTTCTGTTACTTCCTCTATCGGTGGTTTTGGGGTTTCTTCTGTGTTTTCAGTTTTTTTCTTACTGCATCCGCTAAATGCGCCGAATAAAATTGTTAATGCTAATATAAATACAAATGTTCTTATTATCTTTTTCATAAACTGTCCTCCTTAATTTTGAGAATAATCAATAATAAGATTGAAAGTGTTGTAAGTATCATACCAATAGACATAAACTACCTTTTTCAGCATGGAAAGCTCTCTAAAGCCTTCATATGTTATTACCGAATAAAAACTATTGAGATTTATATCCCCTGCAGTTTTTCCGGCAGAATATGCACAAATTCTGTTATCGTATTCAATTTCTTTTATATTAGACGAGCTTATCAACTCGCTTTCGCTTGAAAAGCCATCAACCTTTTTGAAAAGCTCAACGGTATTGCCCTGAACATTATATGGAAGTCCTGCTGTCGCATAGCCGCAAAGCTGAGCTGTTTGTGGTTGAACTTCTGCAGGGGTTAATGTAGTAATGTTATAAAGCAAAGCTTCTGCCTCGGTATTATTTCTTTCATCCCCCGCAGCTGAGAGCATACCGTAATAATTCCCGTTGTCATAATTTATAAGATGCCTGTATAACGATATTTCGTTTTTGATGTTGAGCACATACCATATAACATCGTTTTCGCCTATTTCGTAAACATCTTCATTTTCTATTCCTGTTATACCGATTTTTTCGTGATTCTCTGCTAACGGATATGTTAATTCTGTACCGTTGACAAATCCTGTAATATTTCCGTCTGCAACCGATTTTACCATCATAGGATATGAGCTATAATCCAAAGACAGTTCGAGTTCATCAAAGCTGTTTTCCATAATTATGCAATTTTCGTTTCCGTTTATATAGGCTACCGACTTTAAAGTATCAGTATTTTCGATAAGAATAAGTTTAAAAAGATATTCTTCGACCTCTAAGTTACTGAGTGAAACAGTTACGCTTGTCGTTCTTTTTATATCATAAGAAAACATATTTCTTTTACCGTATTCTTTTAACCCGCAGTCCAGAAATCTACCTGTTTTATTATCATACGCTGCAACAATTATAAGAAACTCAGCATTAACATCTTCTATATATTCATCAACATAAAAAGAAATCTCAGCTTCAACATTGTTTCCGCCGGTATATGTCACGCTTTCGATTTTGTAATTAAAATTATACAACGCTTCTGCCGAAACACAACTAACGCTCATAAAAGTAAAAATCAAAATTACTGCTGTCAAAAAAATTCTTTTCATATAAGTTCCTCCGTTTCTAAGATATATTTTATTCTACCATGTTACCGCTTTATTGTCAAGTTTTTATGCCGAAAAATGCAACAACAGTATATATTGGAAATAAAATTTTTT
>CAZZPN010000143.1:0-3730 GCA_964655495.1 uncultured Oscillospiraceae bacterium | reverse complement strand
GCTTGGAAGGCTGAGATTCTAGCCATTGAACTACACCCGCATAGTTGTCTTTTTTCAACCGCTTGTCTATTATATCAAATTAAATATAATTTGTCAATACTTTTTTTGAATTTTTTTCATTTTTTTAGAAATATAGGAAATTCGCCAAAAAAAAGCTGAAAATCTGAGTTTTTTGATGTATATCAACCGAAAATTGAAGTGTTTTTTACACATATTTTATTTTATTCAAATTTAAATAATTTATACTTTTAAATTTTTATTGACAAAAATAAGAGTGTTAAGGTATAATATTGTATAAGAAAAAAGAAAGGATGCTGCATAATGGAAAATAGAACTGTTTGGGATGGCTCGGCGCTTTTATCTCCCGTGCCGGCTGTTCTGGTAAGTGTCGGAAACGAAAAAGAAAAAAATGTATTCACAGTTGCCTGGACAGGAACACTTAACACAAAGCCTCCAAAGACCTACATTTCGGTACGCCCCGAAAGGCACTCATATAAAATAATTGAAGAAACGGGCGAATTTGTTATAAACATACCTTCGTGCGATTTGGTGAAAGCTGTTGACTACTGCGGAGTAAAAAGCGGTAAAAACACAGATAAATTCAAAGAAATGGCGCTTACTGCAAAAGATTCTGTAGCTGTTTCAGCTCCTTATATAGAGGAATGTCCTATCAGCATGGAATGTCGGGTATGCGATAAAATTCATCTTGGCACTCACACTATGTTCATAGCTGATATTTTAAAGATTTCTGTAAAAAACGGATTTATTGATAAAAACGGAAAGCTTCTTATAAAAAAATGCAACCTGCTTGCCTATGCACACGGAGAATATTTCTCTTTGGGGAATTCACTTGGAACCTTTGGTTACAGCGTCAGAAAAAAGAAAAAATAGACTGAATAAAAAATTATTTTATATACAATTACAAAACTGCCTCACTGTTTTTTAGTGAGGCAGTTTTATTTTTTATATTAATTATTCTGTAATTGCAAGTGATGTTTCTTTATCAAAGATATGGAGTTTTGTAAGGTCAAAACCAACTTTGATTGTATCACCGATTTTCGCAGTTGTTCTTGGGTTAACTCTTGCGATAGCATTTGTGTTAGAACCGATTGTGATGTAGAGATATGTCTCAGCACCCATCATTTCTGTGATATCAACACTAACATCTATGCAACTTTCAGGATTCATTCCGATGAAAGCTTCTTCGTCATGAATGTTTTCCGGTCTTATACCAAATGTAACTTCCTGACCAACTTTTTCTTTAACTTTATCTGTAAGTTTGTCTTCCGGAACTTTGATTTTTCCACCATCAAATGTGAGGTAGTAAGTGCCTTCCTCTTCGCTAAGTGTAGCATCGATGAAGTTCATCTGTGGGCTACCCATAAATCCTGCAACAAACAAGTTTACTGGATGTTCGTAGAGATTCTGAGGTGTATCAATCTGCTGAACAACACCATCTTTCATAACAACGATTCTTGAACCCATTGTCATAGCTTCAGTCTGGTCATGTGTTACATAGATAAATGTTGTCTGTAATCTCTTGTGGAGTTTACCAATTTCAGATCTCATCTGTACTCTCAACTTAGCATCAAGGTTAGAAAGCGGTTCGTCCATAAGGAAAACCTTAGGTTCTCTAACGATAGCACGACCGAGAGCAACACGCTGTCTCTGACCACCTGACAAAGCCTTCGGCTTTCTGTCAAGCAAGTGTTCGATATCAAGTGTTTTTGCTGCTTCATGAACTCTTCTCTTGATTTCATCTTTTGGAACTTTTTTAATTTTAAGACCAAAAGCCATGTTATCAAAAACTGTCATATGCGGATACAAAGCGTAGCTCTGGAAAACCATAGCTATATCTCTGTCTTTTGGTGAAACATTGTTAACAAGTTTATCACCGATATAAAGTTCTCCGCTTGTGATTTCTTCAAGACCTGCGATCATTCTGAGTGTAGTAGATTTACCACAGCCTGAAGGACCAACAAGAATTATAAACTCTTTGTCTTCAATGTCAATACTGAAGTTATCAACTGATTTCTGCTGACTGTCTTCGTATATTTTTGTGATGTTCTTAAGTATTAAGCCTGCCATTTTTTATATCTCCTTCGCATATTATGCTATTTTTATGATAATATTGTATCATACTTTTTTCAAAAATGGAAGTGGTTAAATATACAAAATTTAATTATTTTTTTTATTCACAATGACCAACAGTTAAAAAAAGGGGGTTGAAATTAAGATTCTTTTGTGCTAAAATAACATAAAAGGTAGAATCAGAGGTGCACAAATGATTAAAAAAAATGACACTGTAAGAATAAAAATTTGCGACATTTCTTTTGACGGTCAAGGTATTGGAAAAACTGATGACGGTATTGTTATATTTGTAAAAGAAGCCTTGCTGGGCGAGGTTTGTGATGTTCATATTTTAAAGGTTTTAAAAAATATGGCGTTCGGAAAAATCAAAGATATTATCACTCCCTCTTTTTACAGATGCGAGCCCTTTTGTGAAGTTTACACAAAATGCGGAGGGTGTACTTTCGGACATGTTTCATACGAAGAAGAACTGCGCTATAAGAAAAATGTTATAAAAACATCCCTAAAGACGATTGCAGGTATTGATTTTTCTGATATAGAAATATTCGGATATGACAAGCTTCATTACAGAAACAAAATGCTTCTTCCTTTCGGAACAAACGAAAAAGGCGAATGTGATGCAGGATTTTACAGAAAAAGAACGCACGACATCATCCCCTGCGACTGTTGTAAAATCACTCCCGAAAGCTTTAATCTTATAAAAAACGAGACCGTAAAATTTGCTAACGAAAAAAAGATTACTGTCTATGATGAAGAAACAGGAAAAGGCTTATTGAGGCACCTTTATATAAGAAAAGCTTATCACACAGATGAAATTATGGCAGGTCTTGTCATAAATGGTGATACACTTCCCTTTTATGAAGAATTTATCAGTCGTCTTATAAGCCTTAGTCTTAATATAAAAAGTATAGTCCTTAATATAAACAAGAAAAGAACAAATGTAATTCTGGGAGAAAAAACAAAAGTTATTTACGGAGAAAAATATATTACCGATACAATGAACGGGAACAAGATTAATATTTCCTGTCAATCGTTTTATCAGATAAACACTCCGCAGGCGGAATTTTTATATAACAAGGCACTTTCGTATTTAAATGAAGAAAACGATACTGTTTTTGACTTATATTGCGGGATTGGTACAATATCGCTTTGCCTTTCAAAAAAGGCAAAAAAAGTTTATGGTGTAGAAAGCTGTGAGCCTGCGGTGGAAGATGCCAATATGAATAAAAGGCTTAATAATATTGATAATTTGGAATTTATTTGTGATTTAGCAGAAAACGCTGTTCCAAAGCTTATTAATAACGGCATCATACCAACAACAGTTGTTCTTGACCCACCAAGAAGCGGATGCGAAAAATCACTTCTTGATACAATAATAACTGCTGCACCGAAAAAAATTGTTTATATAAGCTGTAACCCTGCAACTCTTGCAAGGGACCTCAAGACATTAAAAGAACATTACGAAATAAAAGAAGTTACAGGAGTAGATTTATTCCCGAAAACTCAGCATGTGGAGACGTGCGTCCTTTTGTCCAAACTAAAATCAAGCAAGTCAGTTTCTATTGAATTAGACCTTGATGACCTTGAAATTACTGCGGCTGCAGGACGGGCTACATATGGCGAAATTAAGGAGTATATT
>CAZZPN010000142.1:810-3762 GCA_964655495.1 uncultured Oscillospiraceae bacterium | reverse complement strand
AGATTTTATCCGCAAATGTATCAATATCGTTATCAATCTTTACTCTGTGTGGCTCTCCTGTAAAAGTAGGAAGGGGATTACCATCACAGTTATATGTGTGGATAAAATGTCCGAGACCGTTAATAGGATTATAAGAATATGTAAAACGGTTACATACGCTTCCTTTTTCATTTCCGCTTTTTAATATGCTCATTTTATATGTAAAGTCAGAAAAATCAGTTTCGGAAAAATCAAGCATAGCACTTATTCTGGGAGTAAAATTCGGAGCATCAGGCTCAAATTCTCTGGTTTCAAGTGCCTGTTCAAATGTTTTTCCGTCCTTTATAAAATTATAAATTGTATCTGTCTGGTCTCCGTTTGTAACGATAAGCTTATTTTCATATTCTCTTATCGGTGCATAAATTATAAGCGACGGATCTTCAACCTTTGATTCATCAAAAGGATAAATGATGATATCGTTATCTTTCTTTGTGAAAATTCTGTTTCTGCTGTTGGCACTTCTTCCCATAATAAAATAAGCAATTACAGCGTTTTTTCCATCTTCTGACTTACCGACAACAATACCTCGTCCTGCATAGGCGTTATTTTTTAACATTTCATCAAGTGAATTAATATTGTATATACTCATTTTTTAACCTCATATTTTAAATTTTTTTATCGACGATCTCTTTACATACAAGCTCAAGAGCTTTTGGAAAAATAATCCATTCAGCTTCTTCCATAACCCTTTTTTGTAAAATTTCAGGTGTATCATTTTCTTTTATTTCAACAGCTTTTTGCATAATGATTTTTCCGCCGTCGGGGATTTCATTAACAAAATGTACTGTTGCACCCGTTATCTTAACTCCATACTCAAGCGCAGCTTCATGAACTTTTAAACCGTAAAAGCCTTTTCCGCAGAAAGAGGGGATAAGAGACGGATGAATATTTAAAATTCTGTTTTCATATTTTTTTGTAAATCTTTCGGAAAGAATACTCATAAATCCTGCAAGGACAATAAGCTCAATATCATTTTCTTCAAGAATTGAAATAATTCTGTTTTCAAATTCTTCCTGACTTCCGGCAGACTTTTTTGTAACAATAGCGGTCTTTATTCCTGCATTTTCTGCTCTTGTTAAAGCGTAAGCACCTTCAACATTTGAAATAACTACCGAAAGCTCACTTTTTGTTACATCTCCTTTAGCTATCGCATCAATAATTGCCTGAAGATTTGTTCCGCCTCCGGAAACCAAAACCGCAGTTTTAACTTTTTTAGCGTTTAACATATTACCACACTCTCATCACCTTTTGTAATTTTTCCGATAACATAAGCATCTTCGCCATTCTTCTTTAAAATTTCAATAGCTTTGTCTGCATCTTCTTTATTTACAACAATGCTCATACCTACACCCATATTGAATGTGTTGAACATATCTCTCTCCGGAATATTTCCTGTTTTTGCAATAAGGTCAAATATAGGAAGAATTCTAAGAGCTGCTCTGTCAATATTTGCGCAGAAGCCTTTTGGTAAGCTTCTTGGAATATTTTCATAAAAACCGCCGCCTGTTATATGCGAAACAGCTTTAACGGTTACTTCTTCAAAAAGTGCAAGCATCGGTTTTACATATATCTTTGTAGGAGTAAGAAGTGCTTCTCCGATAGATTTTCCGCCAAGCTCACTTACAGGTGATTTAATATCAGCGTTTTCAATATCAAATACTTTTCTTACCAATGAAAAACCGTTTGAATGTACGCCGCTTGATGGAAGTGCAATTATAACATCGCCTTCTTTTATTGTAGAATTATCAAGTATTTTTGATTTATCCACAACACCAACAGAGAAACCTGCAAGGTCATATTCATCGATAGGGTAGAAGCCTGGCATTTCTGCAGTTTCACCACCAACAAGTGAAGCGCCTGACATAACGCAACCGTCTGCAATACCTTTAACGATTGATGCGATTTTTTCAGGAACATTCTTTCCGCAAGCTATGTAGTCAAGGAAAAGAAGCGGTTTAGCACCACAACAAATAATATCGTTAACGCACATTGCAACGCAGTCAATTCCAACTGTATCGTGCTTGTCCATCAAAAATGCAAGTTTTAATTTTGTTCCTACTCCGTCAGTTCCGCTAACTAAAACAGGTTTTGTAATCCCTGTTATATCAAGTTCAAAAAGGCCTCCAAAGCCTCCGATATCAGAAATTGCTCCTGATGTAAGAGTTTTTTTGATGTGTTCTTTCATAAGCTCTACGGCTTTGTATCCGGCTGTAATATCTACTCCGGCATCTTTATAACTTTCGCTGTAACTTTTCATAGTTTTTTCCTTTACCTTTCTTCATTAAATTATATGTACAAATGATTATTTATTAAATTCTTCTTCAACAGCTTTGTTTTTGAGAAGGACTTTTTCAGACGCTTCTTTTCTTTTTTTCAAAAGCTTTGAAGCAATCTCACTATCACTTACACCAAGAATCTGGATTGCAAGAAGTGCAGCATTAACAGCACCGTCAATAGCAACTGTTGCAACGGGTATTCCTGACGGCATCTGAACTGTTGATAAAAGTGCATCAAGTCCGTCAAGTGTAGAAGATTTTATAGGGATACCAATTACAGGAAGGGTAGTGTTTGCTGCTATTGCACCTGCTAAATGTGCAGCCTTTCCGGCAGCAGCAATAATTGCACCAAAACCGTTTTCACGGGCATTTTGAGAAAATTCTTTTGCCTCAAGAGGTGTTCTGTGTGCAGAATAAACATGCACTTCAAACGGGATTTCATATTCTTTTAATGTTTCAATAGCTTTTTCACAAATAGGAAGATCACTGTCTGACCCCATAATAATTGCGATTTTTTTCATTTTTTAAATATTTCCTTTCAGTTTTATAAAAAAAGGGCAGAACTATCTTTTTAAATAGCTCTGCCCAGACGGTCGGCTTTATTATCCGAAAAAACGGACATAATCTTTTTGCTTCC
>CAZZPN010000142.1:0-800 GCA_964655495.1 uncultured Oscillospiraceae bacterium | reverse complement strand
CTGCCATTATCCGTCAGTAACAAAAAGATAATTTTTATCAAAAATATTATACCAAAATATAATGTTTATGTCAAGCAGTTTTTTTGATTTTTTAATACTTTTTCGTAAAAATTTGTCAAATAATATTTATTTAAAAAGGGGGGTGGAAAAATATCGTTCTGCTGTATCGGGAAGTACAGTGACAACAGTCTTACCTTTTCCAAGTTTTTTTGCCAACTTTATTGCAGCGGCAACATTTGTTCCTGATGAAATTCCGCACATTATTCCTTCTTTTGAAGCAAGGTCTTTTGCAGTCTTTATCGCTTCATCATCGTTTATTATACAAATATCTGAAAAAATTTCAAGATTTAAAATTTCGGGAATTATTCCGTCACCTATCCCCATCTGAAGATGAGTTCCTATTGAGCCGCCCGACAAAATTGCAGCGTGTTCCGGCTCAACTGCCCAGATAGTAATATCGGGGTTATATTTTTTTAATGTCTCGCCTATTCCCGTTATTGTTCCGCCCGTTCCTATTCCTGAACAAAATCCGTCAATCGGACCGTCAACCTGCTTAATTATTTCCATACCGGTACATGACCTTTGAATTTCAGGATTTGCAGGGTTAACAAACTGTTGGGGTACAAACACATTTTTATCTTCTTCTTGCATTTTAAGAGCAGTATGTAAACATTCTTCAATACATTCACCGATATTTCCGGCATCGTGAATAAGGATAACTTCAGCACCGTAATGCTCAACAAGTTTTCTTCTTTCTTCGCTTACTGAATCAGGCATAATTATTTTTGTTTTATAGCCTT
>CAZZPN010000141.1:0-3825 GCA_964655495.1 uncultured Oscillospiraceae bacterium | reverse complement strand
CATATATACAAAAGATAATTATCAGATTGTTTTTACCGATACACCGGGTATCCACAAGCCAAAGAATGTGCTATCACAGGAAATGGTTGCTGCAGCCGAAGCTTCGGCAGCGGAATGTGATGTTTGTATTCTGGTATGCGACAGCAAATTCCCGGGCGATACGGAAAAAAATATAATAGAAAAGTTAAAAAAGGCTTCAATGCCATGTATTTTAGCGATAAACAAAATCGACAGAGTTGAAAAAGAAAAGCTTCTCCCGATTATTGATGCTTATTCAAAGCTTTATGATTTTGATGATATTATTCCCATAAGTGCGTTAAAAAGAAACGGCGTTGAAATCTTAAAAAAAGCTCTTGAAAAGCATCTTACAGAAGGCCCCTTCTACTATCCGGAATATATGAAATCGGATAACTCTGAGGCTACTTATTTCTGTGAAATTGTGCGTGAAAAAATATTAAGGCAGCTTAACGAAGAAGTTCCGCACGGTGTTGCGCTTGAAGCTATCACCTTCCAGAACAGCAAAACTTTAATGGAATGTACGGTAAATATTTACTGTGAAAGAGAAAGCCACAAAAAAATAATTATCGGCAAAAACGGCGAAACATTAAAACGAATAGGGACTTATGCAAGAGAAGAACTCGAAAAAAAATACGGCAAAAAGGTTTTCTTACAGCTTTGGGTTAAAGTAAAGCCGGATTGGCGTAACAACATAAATAAAATACGGTCCTTCGGACTTGCAGATATAGACTAAACCATTTTCTGAAAGGAGTAGAGATACTTCCCCAAGTATTCTCATCATCAAAAAATGACTAAAAAGGCATCAAGAATTATAACTTTGGTTGTTGACCTTATTATACTTATATTCTTTGCAGTATTAATGTTTGACTTTTTTGGAATTGCAGGAAGTAAAAAAGATGTAAGAATTGTTATAAACGGCGGCGACAGCGTTACCTCTGTTTCAAAGAAAATGCAGAAGGAAGGCATTGTTCTAAACAGCTTCATGTTCAAAACCTTCTTTTTGCTCAGTGAACCTGACTATGTGCTTACTCCCGGAGAGTTTGTAGTTAATGCAAAAATGTCATACTCCGAGCTTGTTGACAAGGTTATAAAAGCTACTGTTACAACCAACAATCTTACTATTCCCGAAGGTTATACAAACAACGAAATAATTAAAAAACTCAAGGATAATGAAATCATCTCCGACGAGGAAGAATTTAAAAATGCACTAAGAGAATTCAGCTTTGAGATTGACGGAGTAAAAATTGACGGAAGTAAAAATGACCTTAACGGTTATCTTTTCCCCGATACATATAATTTCCACGAACATTCTGCCTCAAAGGATGTTATCGACAGAATGGTTTCAAATTTCAAAACGCATTGGAAGACAGGCTATACTCAGCGTGCAACCGACCTTGGAATGAGCATTGAAGAAGTTGTGATTTTAGCTTCAATAATTCAGAGAGAAGCAAGGTTTGCGGAAGATTTTTATGCAATTTCAAGCGTTTTTCATAACCGTATAAAAATCGGAATGAAGCTTCAATCCTGTGCAACAGTTCAGTTTATCTTAAACGAAAGAAAACCTGTTTTAACTATTGAAGATACAAAAATCGACTCTCCGTATAACACTTATATTAACGAAGGTCTCACTCCTACTGCAATCAGCTCACCCGGTGCACTTGCAATTGAGGCAGCACTTTTCCCGGATGAATCCGAATATCTTTTCTTCTTCTGTGATAAGGACGGAAACACCCACTATTCAAAAACACTTGATGAACATAACCGTCTTATGCAGAAATATCCGCTTCAGTAATGAAATGAGATTTCTTCTCATATAATAGATGGTAACAAAAAATTAATTGACAATTAAGAATAAATGTGGTATTATATATAAATCGAATTATACTATGCTCGAAAGGACTGATTAATTATGAAAAAATATAATGTAGGTATTGTAGGCGCAACCGGTATGGTAGGTCAGAGATTTGCACTTCTTTTGGAAAATCATCCCTGGTTCACCGTAACAGCTCTTGCTGCAAGCGGAAGATCAAAAGGAAAAACCTATAAAGAAGCTGTTGGCGAAAGATGGAAAATGGCATCCCCGATGCCAAAAGCTATGGAAGATATGGTTTTACTTGATGCAACAGAAGATATCGACGAGATTGTCTCAAAAGTAGATTTTATTTTCTGTGCAGTTGATATGAAGAAGGATGAAATAAAAGCACTTGAAGAAGCATATGCTAAAAAAGAATGTCCTGTTGTTTCAAACAACTCTGCTCACCGTTTCACACCTGATGTTCCGATGGTTGTTCCTGAAATCAATGCAAATCATCTTGATATTATCCCATATCAGAAAAAAAGACTCGGAACAAAAAGAGGCTTTATCGCAGTTAAATCAAACTGTTCACTTCAAAGCTATGTTCCTGCAATTCATCCGCTTATGGAATTTGGCGTAAAAAATGTACTTTGCTGTACATACCAGGCAATTTCCGGTGCAGGTAAAAACTTCGAATCATGGCCTGAAATGGTGGATAATGTTATCCCTTATATCGGCGGCGAAGAAGAAAAATCAGAGCAGGAACCTCTTAAAATATGGGGAGAAATCAAAGACGGACAAATTATTCCGGCAAAAGCTCCTCTCTTTACAGCGCAGTGCATAAGAGTGCCTGTAACAGACGGACACACAGCGGCAGTATTCGTTTCTTTTGAGAAAAAAGTAACTTGTGATGAAATTATAGAAAAATGGAAAAACTATAAAGGAAGAGCGCAGGAATTAGAGCTTCCTTCAGCTCCTAAACAGTTCCTCCATTATTTTGAAGAAAATGACCGTCCGCAGATAAAATCCGAGAGAAACTTAGAAAACGGTATGGCTATTTCTTTGGGAAGACTCAGAGAAGATACACTTTTTGATGTTAAATTTATCGGTATGTCCCACAACACCTTAAGAGGTGCGGCAGGCGGAGCAGTATTGCTTGCTGAGCTTCTCTGTGCTGAAAACTATATATAAGTCAATAAAACTATTTATATATATTTTTATGAAAGGTCGATGGAAATGAAAAAATCTTTATTCCAAGGTAGCGGAGTAGCATTAGTAACTCCTTTTACAAAAGACAACAAGCCGGACTTTGAAAAATACGAGGAATTAATTAATTTTCACATCGCACATAAAACAGACGCAATATTTGTATGCGCAACAACGGGCGAAGCACCTACTCTTAATGATCACGAGCATCTTGAGCTTGTAAAAAAGGCTATTGATGTTGCAAAGGGGCGTATCCCAATTATTGCCGGAACAGGCTCTAATGACACAGCGCATGCGATAATGATGTCAAAAGAGGTTGAAAAAATGGGAGCAGACGGACTGCTTCTTGTTACACCTTATTATAACAAAACCACACAAAAAGGGCTTGAGGTACATTATAAAGAAATTGCCTCATCAACTGACCTTCCCTGCTGTGTGTACAATGTTCCCTCAAGAACAGGCGTTCATATTGAGGTTGAAACATTAAAAAGAATGTATGAACACAAAAATATTGTGGCAATAAAAGAAGCAAGCGGAAATATGTCATATGTTTCAAAAATCGCTGATGAAATTCCTGAAATTGATATTTACAGCGGAAACGACGACATTATTGTGCCTATAATGTGCATGGGAGGAAAAGGCGTTATAAGTGTTGCAGCAAATATAATTCCCGATGATGTACATGATATGTGTATGGCGGCACTCAAAGGTGACTTCAAAAAAGCAGCTTCTATGCAGCTTCGTATGCTGAAGCTTATAAACGCTCTGTTCTTAGAGGTTAACCCTATTCCTGTAAAAGCTGCTCT
>CAZZPN010000140.1:0-3830 GCA_964655495.1 uncultured Oscillospiraceae bacterium | reverse complement strand
AAGACGGACTTACTCTTTCAAGCCCTGATAAAGAAACAAGAGATTTCTGGATTGAACACGGTAAGGCTTGTATAAGAATATCTGAATATTTTGCCAAAGAAACAGGCGTTCCTTGCGTAATGAATATCTGGACAGGTGACGGCTTTAAGGATATTCCTGCCGACAGAATGGAGCCAAGGATAAGATACAAGGAATCTATTGAGGCAATTTTATCTGAGCCTTTTGATAAAAACCTCGTTAAGCCTTGCGTTGAATCAAAGGTTTTTGGTATCGGTGTTGAATCATATACAACAGGTAGTGCAGAATTTTCACTCTCGTTTGCCGCAACACATGACGGCTGTCTGCCACTTATGGATAACGGACATTATCATCCGACAGAATTTGTATCGGATAAAATTCCTGCACTTCTTGCTTTCTTCCCTGAAATTGCATTACATATTACAAGACCAATCCGTTGGGACAGTGACCATGTTGTTTTATTTGACGATGAAACAAAAGAAATGGCAAAGGAAATTGTAAGAAACAATGCATTATCTAAAGTATATATGGCACTTGACTATTTTGATGCATCTATAAACAGAATTTCTGCATGGACAACAGGTTTCAGAAGCTGGCAGAAAGCACTTCTCTATGCACTTTGCATACCAAATGAAACATTAAAAAAATTGCAGGACGAAGCAGACTTTACAAAGCTTATGGTAATGCAGGAAAAAATAAAAACGCTTCCTTTTTCAGATGTTTGGAATGAGTATTGCAAAGCTTGTGGAGTGGCATTTGATGAAGAAGAATGGTACGCAGAAATCGAAAAATATGAGGAAGAAGTTTTGTCAAAAAGATAGTCTAAAAGTATTTATAAATAAATTAGGAGTATTACTATGAAAATCCAAAGAACAGCACCATATTACAATTTAAAATATATAAATGAAACGACAAACTGGACAAATTCAGGTTTTTCATATTTTTGGCATAAAGAGCCGGTTGACATTTGTGAAGAAAATAATTTTTCTGTTAAGAGTTTTGTTAATGAGGATATTGGTATTAAGGTAGAAGTAAAGGAAGAATATTTTGAAGATATAAGTGTAATAAAACAGGAAAACACTGTTTTAAAAACTGATGAAACAAAATGCGTTTTAAACGGGATAAGCTCAGCTTTTTTTGGCGGAATACCTTTTGAAGAATTAGATGATATTGTTGTTCATTATACTGATTTCGCCTGGCAGACCGAGGGACAGTGGAAAAGAGAAACTTTAAGAGAGTGCGGTATTCATCCGGGAGGAAATCATGGTGTATTGTGTACAAAGCCTATTTCCGGAATTGGTACATTTAGCACTGAAAAGCATTATCCTCTTATTATACTGGAAAATATAAAAACTAAAAAATCATATTTCTTTGAGCTTGAAGCAAGTACAAGCTGGTATATTGAAATTGGAATAAAGGGAAAATGTGTTTATATTGAGGGGAGCTGTGCATTTGAGAATAACGATGGTTGGTTTCTTGATATGAAAAAAGGTGATACCTATACAACCTCTCCTGCAGTTATAGGAATGGTGCAAAGCGGATTTAATGAAGCAGTTAACGAACTTTTGAAGTATAAAAGATGTACTTCTCTAAGAAGCTTCAGGGGGAAAATCCCTGTAGTTTTTAATACATATATGAATTCGCTCTGGTGTAATCTTAGTAAAGAGAAGCTTATTCCGGTTATAGATGCTGCAAAAAATGCAGGTGCAGATATTTTTTGTATGGATGCCGGATGGTATGATTCTTTGGGGGACTGGAATATCAAAGAAGAAGCTTTTGGAGATATGAAGCTTCAGGGAATTGTAGACTATATAAATAAAAAAGGTATGAAAGCAGGGATATGGCTTGAAGCAGAAGCTTGTGAAAGCAAAGCAGAGGCATATAGCAAATATTCTGCTGCTATTTGTAAGAGGCATGGTGTTGCAGCTGGCGGTGGCAGAGTTAATATGGATTTTAGGTGCGAAGCATTTAAGGATTTTATGTTAAGGGTTGTTGATAAGCTTTATAATATGGGTATACGCTATATAAAAAACGACTATAACATGACTACAGGCATAGGAATAGACGGTGAAAAGTGCCCGAGCTATGAACTTAGAGAGGCAAGTAATGCTTTTTGCGATTTTATAGAAGAAATTAGCTTGAAATATCCCGATCTTATCATTGAAAATTGCGGAAGCGGAGGAATGAGATGTGACGGTAATATGCTTAAGCATTTTTCGTTACAAAGCACAAGCGACCTTGAATATTATCACTATTATCCGTCTGTTATGATTGGAATGAATGCCTGTATTCCTCCTGAAAAAGCAGGAATATGGTCGTATCCTTATCCGCTTTTGTTTTCTAATCAGAAGAAAAACGAAGATGAAGTTTTTGACAGCTCTTATATATCCCAAAGAAAAGATGGTGACGAAACTGTTTTCAACATGGTGACATCAATGTTCGGCTGTATGTATCTTTCAGGAAGACCTGATAAATGTGACGAATATAATTTTTCTCTTATAAAAGAAGGCGTTGAAGTTTATAAAAGCTTTTGCGATAAAATTAAAAGTTCATACCCTGTGTTTGCGGAATATCCAATAAACACAAGTGACAGCTATAACACCTCTTTCGGACTTTTAAATAGGGAAGAAAGCACTATAATATTAGGAGTGTGGAATTATAATGGTAAAAAAAATTATTCGGTAGATTTGAGCAAATATATAAAGACAGACGCTAAAATAAGGCTTTTATATCCTAATTGCTTTAAATCATCCTATGGATTATTTGATAAAAAATTAGATGTATCTTTTGATAGGGAAATATCAGCAGCGGTTTTTGAAATAAAAATACTGTAGTAGTGATTTTTAAGGAATTTATATAAAAAAATAAAAGTCATATATAACTGAAGATAATATGGTTTGTAACTTATTTACAAAAAGTAAGAAAAGCATATAGAATATGTAGCCTAAAGAAAAACTAAAACCATCATCGTAGTCTCAGACGGTGGAATAAATAAACTGGTTGACTCAATGGAATGAAAGATATTGAAACAGAAAAACCCCTGCCAACATGAAATTGGCGGGGATTTTTGTATAACGAAAACCACGAGGTTACTGTGGTCTTGACTGTTTTTTTCGTTTAGATTTTCTTAAAGGCTTTTTTATATTCTGTAGGGGATATGCCCGTGTGCTTTTTGAAAAAACGAGCAAAGTAAGAAGCATCCTCTATGCCTATGCTTGCTGAAACTTCCTCGATGGAAAGAGGGGTGGATACCAATAAATTCATAGCTTTAAAAAGTTTTAACCTGTTGAAATAGCTTTGAGGTGATATGCCAAAAGTATTTTTAAATTTACGGATAAAATATGTGGGTTGCATAAATACAATGGATGCTAATTGCTCGGTGGTAACAGTGTTTGTGAGATTTTCGGACATAAACTTCAAAACGGTTTGAAAGTTTTTGGAATCCCTTCCGATTTGTAAACTGCGTGCTTCGGCGTACCGCTTTATAATGGTTAAAATGTCCGCACACCAACCTACATCATACAGAGGATTTTTAAACATTTCTGTATGATGCATATTTTCAAAAAGCTTTTGCATTTCATCTTTGTCGGCAATGTCTGCCACATAGTTTTTGGTATCCAACTCCAAAAGGGACATTAAATTTTTTCCGTCTGCTTGAGCAGAAAATGCAAGCTCATACATAGCATACCGTTTGGAAGCGTGAGTATACATTCGTCTTTTCCCTTTTGGTAAAAAAGCTAACTGACCGGGGCGTATAATGGAAATGTCTTCATCTATCCGTAAAAAGCACTCTCCCTCTAATACATAAAAAA
>CAZZPN010000139.1:0-3833 GCA_964655495.1 uncultured Oscillospiraceae bacterium | reverse complement strand
AAATATTGACTTTTACAATTATGATAGTATAATAAAAGAGAGTAATATTTTCTTTCTGGGGTTCAGAAAATATGAGTACAGAGAATATAATCTTAAAAAAACAAAAATTTCTGTGAAAGAAGCTGTGAAGATATGCTCGGATGAGCTTCTTAAAGAAATAAAAAAAGAAACGAAAGATATAAAGACAAAAAAGATTTCATACAAAAGTATTGACGATGAAACGATAAAGGTAAGAGTTTTTGCCGAGAGTGAGGAAAATATTGCAGTAAGCGAGAAAATCGTAACGGACAGAACTATAGAAAAACAGTGAGGTAGTAAAGTGGAAAGAGAATTAGTTTTTGATTCAGCTAATTTATTAAGCTCGATTTGCGGAAATTTTGATGAGAATATATTTCTTATTGAAAAAGAGCTTGGCGTTAAAATTTTTATAAAGGGCGATGTTATAAGAATAACGGGCGACGGGCTAAACGCCGATATGGGCTATGAGGTAATGGAAAGCCTTATAAGACATGTTTCAAACGGAGAAGAAGCAGACGAGCAGATTATAAGATATTTTATCAACTTATCAAGAGACGGAAAAATAAAAACCGCAGAGGAAATAGGCGGCAGCTGTATTTGCGTTACTTCAAAAGGGAAACCCGTTAAGCCAAAAACAGTGGGGCAGAAGCACTATGTAGATAATATTTGCGAAAATATAATAAGCTTAGGTGTAGGTCCTGCCGGAACGGGAAAAACCTATCTTGCCGTAGCTTGTGCCGTAAACGCTTTTAAAGCAAAGGAAATCTCAAGAATAATTCTTACAAGACCTGCTATCGAAGCCGGAGAAAAGCTTGGATTTCTTCCGGGAGATTTGCAGTCTAAGGTTGACCCTTATTTAAGACCGCTTTACGATGCTCTTTTTGATATGTTAGGTAGCGAAAACTTCGCAAAATATTCTGAAAAAGGACTTATTGAGGTTGCACCTCTGGCATATATGAGAGGCCGTACGCTTGACGATTGCTTCGTAATTTTAGATGAAGCGCAGAACACAACTCCCGAACAGATGAAAATGTTTTTAACCCGTATCGGTTTTAATACAAAAGCTGTTATTACAGGCGATATAACGCAGACAGATTTACCCGTCGGTAAAAAGTCCGGTCTTAAGGAAGCTATGGCAGTCCTTAAAAATATTGAGGGAATTTCGATAACAAAATTAAACCCCTGTGATGTCGTAAGGCATCCGCTTGTTCAGAAGATAATCGTTGCTTACGAAAAATACGAGCAACGGAATGAAAAAAATGAAAAAAATGAAAAAAACGAAAAATCAAAGGGCGGTAAGGAGTAGTGGAAAGAAAGTATATTGTCGAACTATACGACGAAGAAAATTATTATGATGATAAGATGCACGAAAACCTTAAAAATACGGTTATAACAGCACTAAAAGCATTAAAGCCCGATTTTGATATATGCGTCAATATTTCTATCGTTTCAAATGAGGAAATACGGGAATTAAACCGCGAAAACAGAAATGTTGATAAGGAAACAGATGTTCTTTCTTTTCCGATGCTTGAGTTTGAAAGTCCTGAGGTTTTAAAAAATGAACTTTGTGAGTTTGATTTTGACCCTGATAATGATTGCGTTTTTTTAGGGGATATCATTCTTTCAAAACAAAAAATAGAAGCACAGGCAGAGGAATACGGTCATTCGTTATTTCGGGAAAGCGTGTATCTTACACTTCACGGAATACTTCATCTTATGGGGTATGACCATATGGCAGACGTAGACAAAAAAATAATGCGCGCTAAAGAGAAAGAAATCTTAAAAACACTGCTGACAGATTAAAAAAACAGTAAAAAAAGCGGAAAAATCTATAAAAATATTGAAATTTTTCTTAATTTGGTGTATAATAGATTAAATAAGAAGAAAAAACGGAAAGGAAACGGGCTGTCGCGTGCATCTTTTTTGACATCCCAAAAGTTTAATTTATGAAAAAAACAGGATTTAAAAAATCATTATTCGGCTTAAATAATAAGCAGGTAATTTCTTATATGGACGAGCTTTCAAGAGATATCGAAAAAAAGCTCAGAATGAAAGATGATGATATAAAGGGACTAAAAAAAGAGCTTTCGGATAAGGAGAGTGCGTTAAATGAGCTTGAAGTGAAAATTGAGGAGCAGGAAGAAAAAATCGCTTCCTTAGTTGAAGAGCATGAGGAGAAAATAAAAGAACTTTCCGAAAAACACGAAGAAGAAAAACGAGCCATTAAGCTTGAGCATAATGAAGAAATTGCGAAATTAATGGAAGATATAAAAGAGCTTAAAAAAGAATTTGAAAGCGAAAAGGATAAGATTTCAAAAGCTATTTTAACTGCCGAAGCAAAGAGTGAAGAAATTATTCTTTCAGCAAAAATAAAGGGTGAAAAAATTCTTAACGAAGCTTATGAAAAGGCAGAAAACGAAAAGCTTCGTTATAAAAAAACAAAGGCAGATGTAGATGATTTTACTTATGATGTGAAAAAGCTTCTTGATAAGCTTACGAGCGACATAAAAGGAAAACTTGGAAAGGACTAATGAAAAATGAGATTAAAATTACTTAAATATTTAGAAGGAAACGCAAAATATAGTTTAGGTGAGCTTTCATCACTTCTGGGAGCTTCGGAGGAAGAAATTAAAAAAGAAATCGAAAAGCTTGAAGATGAAGGCATAATACAAGGCTATAAAACAATCATTAACTGGGATAAGGAATGTCCCGAAATGGTTGAAGCAATAATTGAACTCAAAGTAAGCCCGCAAAAAGGTGTGGGCTTTGATATGGTCGCCGCCGAGGTCGCCGCATTCCCGCAAGTGAGAAGTGTGTATCTTGTTTCGGGCGGTTTTGACCTTGCAGTTATAGTAAGAGGAAAGTCAATGAAAGAAATCGCTCTTTTTGTTGGTGAACGCTTATCTACCATTGATACTGTTTTGTCAACTGCTACACATTTTTTACTCAACGCTTATAAAACAGACGGTAAAGTGCTTGTTAACCAGAAAAAAGACGAAAGGGTGATTTCACTGTGATTAATACTTCAGACTTTTGTCCTGAAAACTATCTTTCAAAAACAGTAAGAGATTTAAAGCCGTCAGGCATAAGAAAATTTTTTGATGTTGCCGCATCAATGCCCGATGTTATTTCTCTTGGCGTGGGTGAGCCGGATTTTGCTACACCCTGGCATATAAGAACTGAAGCTATAAAAGCACTTGAAAAAGGGCATACCTTTTATACTTCGAATTCAGGTCTTATTGAGCTTAGAAAATGTATTTCAGCTTATCTTTCGGAGCATATAAATGTTTCATACAATCCCGAAAATGAAATTATGGTAACGGTAGGTGCTTCGGAGGCTATTGATGTTTGTTTAAGAGCATTTGTTGCGCCGGGTGATGAAGTGCTTATTCCGGAGCCGAGCTTTGTGTGCTATAAGCCTTGTACAGAGCTTTCGGGCGGTATAGCTATACCGCTAAAAACAACTGAAGAAAACGGCTTTAAGCTTCTTCCTGAGGTTTTGGAAAGCTACATAACCCCAAAAACAAAGCTTCTTATTTTGCCTTATCCCAATAACCCAACGGGCGGAATTATGACAAAAGAGGATTTGGAAAAGTTAGTTCCTGTTATAAAAAAGCATAATCTTATAGTTGTTTCCGATGAAATTTATTCGGAGCTTACTTACGGGAAAAATCATGTTTCCATAGCTTCTTTTGAGGGAATGAGAGAAAGATGCGTTGTTGTAAACGGTTTTTCAAAAGCTTTTGCTATGACCGGCTGGAGTCTTGGTTATGCGTGCGCGCCTAAAGAGATAATTTCTGCTATGATAAAAATAC
>CAZZPN010000138.1:0-3844 GCA_964655495.1 uncultured Oscillospiraceae bacterium | reverse complement strand
ACGCTTGCTAAGCAATGTATTGGAGGAATTAGATTATAACGAGGCTGTTAAACCACTTATTGAAGTAAATAACAAAATTATTGAGCTGCAGAAGCAAGGTAAGGAAAATACTTCTGAATATCTTGAATTGAAATTAAAAAAAGCTGATATTATGCAAAATGTTATTACGGAGATAAATAAAAATAAGGTTGAAAGAAATAAGTATTCAAAGCTTACTTCGGATTTGAATAGCTTAAAACAGCAATATCCTCATGCAACAGATGAGCAGATAAAAAAGCTTTCAATGCTTATTGAAGCAAATGAAAGAACATGGCATAATAAAAAATATGCAAATGATTTTTTTAAGCATGAAGTATTTACAACATATCTGCAGCAAAATGAAGAAATTCATAGGCTTGTTGATGAAATGAGCTTCGAGGAAAGAAAACACAAATACAAAAACTTTTCTTTTGCCTCAATCGAAGATAGCGCAGCTGTAAGTGATTATGATATTGAGCTTTTTGATAAGCTATCCAAAATGTTTGGCACAAAGTATGTTTTTGACTCTACTTTGCAATATGACGGAGAATATAACAACGGAACAATATTTATTAATCCTAATGCAAAAAGCCTACATCAGAATGTATATGCGCATGAGCTTGTTCATCATGGCGAACATAGTTCGCAGTATGAAGAATTTAAGAAAGCTATTTTTGAAGGCGGTCGTCTTTCTGCCTGGGCATCAAGCAAAGGTTATTCCTTTGACCAATTAAAAAGTGCTTATACTGAGGCATATAAACAAGCTTACGGCGCTTCTTCTGAAAATAGCACTACTCTTATTGAGAATGAAATTGTTGCTGATTATGTTGCGGATATTCTCACGCAAGATATTTCATACCTTAACCGAATGGCACAGCAAGATACAGGTTTTCGTAAGGTTTTAAGCTATATTCGTGATTTTTTTGCAAAAATTGCGGATAAGCTGCATCTTTCCAATTCAGATGCCCGATATGAAAGAAACCTTGTTGAGAGATTCACCAAAGTTCTTAATACGGTGGATAGTTTGAAGGTTAATGAAAATGCAGAGACTTTTGCGAAGAATAAGATTGATATCAGTTTTAAAAATGAATATCAGCAATGGATTAAAGACGGCAGACCAGATAGAAAAACATTAACAGTTGGAAGAACATCTGAAGCTTTACGAAGCATAGGTGTAAAAGAACAAAAAATTACATGGGACACAAGCAAAATAAATAAAATGTTTAAAGACCATAAGTATCTCAATGATGGAATTATGCTACAAATACCTTATTTATTGGAAAAACCTATAATTGTAATGCAATCCAAAAAAAATCCTAATAGAATCGTGATGTTTGGTGAAGTGTTTGATGGTGATGGTGTTCCTGTTATGGCCGTATTAGAATTGTTGCCGAAAAAAGATAAAACCAGTGATATAATTCTTGATGAAATAAAAGTGGTAAGCACTCACAGTCGAAAAAATAAAAATCCTGACAGAGCTTCAGATATGACACAAACACAAAATTTAATTAATTCAAGTGATATACTTTATATTGAACCAAATAAAAACAGAACCGATAGCTGGTTAATGCGGACTCAGCTGCAATTGCCTTTTGGCATAACCAACTATGGTTCTATAAAAAGAGTAACATATCCTGGGGAAAAAGTCAAGAATTTTTCAGAAAAAAATAATTTATCAAAAAAGAAAATTGCCTTCGAAGATATATACAGACATATATTACTGTAGGTGGTAGTAATAGAATATGTTATACATTTTCAGACGAAACAGTAACTACAGTAGAACAGGCTCAAGCATTAATAGGAGAAGGTTTTGATATCTACTATATTTTAGAAACAGCAATAGAAGAAGATATTGAATTACCAGACTTGCCAACATTCAAAGGCAAAAATGTAACATACACAATCGACACAACAATACAACCGTCAAATATGACTGTAACATATTACAGCAACAAGAAAGGAGAATAAAAATGGAAAAATATTATATAAAAGTGGATGGAGTAAAAAAGGAAGCTCCTAATCCAATTAAAGTAACAATTTCAAATCCAACTAAAGAACAGTATAAAATGTTTGGATATGATGTAAAAACATGCAGAGAGGAAGAAAAACCGGAATACAATCCTGAAACACAGTATCTCGAAGAAAAAGAAATTGAGACAGATACAGAGTTTATTATAACTTATGAAGTAAAGGAAATTGCTGAGTTAGAAGCTCAGATGCTGGAAGAAGGTGAAAATATTGAATAAGAAAGTTAAAATTTTCATAGATTGTGGCCACAATTACTCACAACACGATACAGGCGCCCAGGGGAACGGACTTGTTGAGCAGATAGTTACATTTAATGTAGGCAAAGCACTTTCGGACAAGCTTGAGGCTGTAGGAATAGAAACAAAGCTTTCAAGAACATTTCTCCAGGAGAATGTCGGTCTAACTACAGCAAGCTCATTGTCAGAGCGTGCGGAAATGGCAAACAACTATGGTGCAGATTATTTCATCTCGCTTCACTGCGACAGCTCAGATGTTCCCACAGCTAAAGGCGGACATTGTATCATATTTTCAAAAAACACAACAGCAGAGGAACTTGCCGAAAAAATTTATCCAAAATTGCCTGATGGAAGAAGTGAGAAAATAGATGTAAGAAATCTTACAGTCCTCAGAAAAACGAAAATGCCGGCAGTCCTCATCGAAATGGGTTTCATTTCAAACCCCGAAGATGCACAGCTTTTAAAACAACCTGAAAAAATGGCGCAATCAATATTTGAGGGGATATGTGAATTTCTCAACATCAATCCCGTAAAAGAGATAACCTCAGTAAATGACATTGTTTTTGAGCTTTCACAAAGAAGTATTTTAACTGATAAAGAATTATGGCTTAAAAAGCTTGAGGAAGATGTAAATACATATCATCTTGCAAGAAAATTTACAAATTATTTAATTGAGAGAGGAGTTTAAAGCTATGGAAAAATTTATGAATGAAATACTCACTTTAGCAAGAAACGATATAATTCTTATTATCGTGATAATTGCGATATTATTTGATACAATTCTCGGTTTTCTGAGAGCCATAAAAGAACACAAATTCAATTCATGTGTAGGAATAGACGGAGCTATCCGAAAAGTTGCAATGCTTATATCTTTGTTTGTGCTTCTTATCGTGGACGAGCTTCTGAAGATAAATGTAATTGCTCTCACACCCGAAGCGATGCAAAACTTCCTCGCATCAATAAGAATGGCTAAAATAGGAATATGCGAATTTTTTGCATTGCTGTTCATTACATATGAAACAGTATCAATACTGAAGAATGCCACATTGTGTGGTATTTGGTTACCAAAAAAGGTAAAAGAAAAAATATATAAGTGGCTGGAGAACATGACGGGTGAGCTTCCGCCGATAGCGACAAAAAAATAAAAAAAGAAAGGAATTTTTAAATTATGATTAAACCATTAAACGAAAATATATTAATAAAATTTGTAGAAGAAAAGGAACAGGAACAAAAAGAAAGCAGTATAATTGTTTTTGAAAAAGAAAAAAATCAACCTATTCAAAAAGCCCGAATTATTGATTGTGGAAAAAATTCTTCTGATTTAATAAAAGATGGCGCTGAAATTCTTATTAATAAATTTGCAGCCGTTAAAGTTCCATATCAGAGTGAAATATATTATTTGATTAATGTAAATGATGTTGTTGCAGTTTTATAACACTTTCGTGTCATCTTTTGCAGAAAAAAGACTTCTTTTTTAAATATTTTAGTAAAAACAAAAGAAATATAAAAAACAAGTAAAAACCGCTATTTTTAGGACAATTCCGTAAAAATAGCGGTTTTAA
>CAZZPN010000137.1:0-3857 GCA_964655495.1 uncultured Oscillospiraceae bacterium | reverse complement strand
GCGCACCAAATCAAAATATTTTGCGGCAGTATGAAGCTCTAAGCGTTTTACATTTTTCTTTTTCATAACTCCGTCAACAACGCTCATTAAACCTTTACCAACACCTTGATTCTGGTTAGATTGTATAACACCGAAACGGCTTAAATACGCTGTTCCGTCGCCATTGACTCTTATTCTTACGCTACCGACAGGAACATTGTTTATAAAAGCAACGAACACAAGCTTTTCTTTTAAATCTCTTTTTATGTCCTCTCTTGTTTCGTTTAAAGCTTCAATGTCTTTAAGCCCTGTGTTGTCGATATACTTCTGGAAAGCAGTTTTTGTGATTTCTATTATATCGTCAATTTCATTCTCCGATGCAAGACGGATTGTAAAACCGTATAAATTTTCGTTTTCCATTTTTATGTCCTCTCTTTAACCCATAAGCATTGTCATTATCGCTTTTTGTGCATGAAGTCTGTTTTCAGCTTCCTGAAAAATTCTTGAATGAGGTCCGTCTATGACCTCGCTTTCAACCTCAAAGCCTCTGTATGCAGGCAAACAGTGCATAAAAATAGATTTTTTGTCTGAAAGTGAAAACAGTTTTCCGTCAATTTTATAATCTTTAAATTCTTTCACTTTTGTTTCTTTTTCAGCTTCCTGCCCCATTGATACCCATGTATCAGTATAAACTGCGTGAGCTCCTCGCATAGCTTCCTCAGGGTCAACAGTTTCTACAATGTTTGCACCTGTTTTCTTTGCAATTTCTTTTGCAAGTGCAATCTGGTTTTTATCGCATTTATATTTATCGGGAGTTGCAACATAAAAATCCATTCCTGCCATAGCACACGCATGGGCAAGAGAATGAGCCACATTGTTTCCATCGCCTATATAGCACATTTTAAGTCCCTTTGTGCTTCCGAATTCTTCGATAACAGTCTGTATATCCGCCATTGCCTGACACGGATGCTCAATGTCTGTAAGAGCATTTATAACAGGAATTGAGCCGTATTTTGCCAAATCGCAAACATCATCCTGTGAATATGTTCTTATCATTATTCCGTCAATCATACCCGATAAAACATTTGCAGTATCATAAATACTTTCGCCTCTGCCAAGCTGAATATCATTTGAGCTTAAAAAAAGTGCGTGGCCACCAAGCTGAAACATCCCCGTTTCAAAAGATACTCTTGTTCTTGTGGATGATTTTGCAAAAATCATTCCCAGGGTTTTACCTTCTAAGTATTTGTGAGGAGTTCCTTCTTTCTGCATTTTTTTAAGCTTTGCAGCTAAAGTAAGAATTTCGTCAAATTCGTTTTTTTCTATATCTGTTATTGTTATAAAATGCTTCATTTTTCTTATCCTTTCAATACTTCGTATAGATTTTTGATAAACATATCTACATCTTCTTTTGTTATAACAAGCGGCGGTACAAGTCTGAAAACATTCGTTCCTATTGTGCCTACTAAAATTCCTTTTTCAAAAAGCTTTTTAGAATATTCTTTATTTACAGGCTCAAAAAACTCAATTCCGACCATAAGCCCCATACCACGAACTTCTTTTATTTTATCTGTTTTTTCTTTTAAGTCGTTAAGGCTATTTATAAGATATTCGCCGACATTTTTTGCATTTTCTAAAACTCCGCCCGAAAGAAGTTCTTCCATAACGCAAAGTGCAGTAGAAGTTGCAAGATGGTTTCCGCCAAAGGTTGTACCGTGATCACCCGGCTCAAACGCACAGAATTTTTCTTTTGCCAAAACTGCGCCTATCGGCACTCCCCCTGCAAGAGCCTTCGCCAAAGTCATAATATCAGGCTCAATTCCGTAGTTTTCATAGCAAAAAAGCTTTCCTGTCCTTCCGATACCGGTCTGTATTTCATCTATTATAAGAACGATATCCTTCTCATCGCATATTCTGCGGACTTCTTTTACATATTCTTTATCAAGAGGAACGACACCGCTTTCACCCTGAATAAGCTCCAGCATTATTGCACCTGTTTTAGAGGTTATCGCATTTTTCAGTGCTTCGATATCATTTTTTTCAACATGTATGAATTTAGGTGTAAGCGGACAGTATGGCTTCTGGTATTTTTCCTGACCGGTTGCCGATACTGTTGTCAATGTTCTTCCGTGAAAAGAGTTTTTCAAAGTTATTACTTCATATTTTTCTTCGTTTTTCTTATAAAAATATTTTCTTGCAAGTTTTATTGCGCCTTCATTTGCTTCTGCACCCGAATTGGCAAAAAACGCTTTATCTGCAAAAGAATTCTCACAAAGCACCTTTGCAAGTTCAGCCTGTGATTTTATGTAATAAAGGCTCGAAGTATGAAGAAGCTTATGCACTTGACTGCAAATAGCATCCTCAAGCTTTTTGTTTCCGTAGCCAAGACAGTTTACAGCTATTCCTGCCATAAAATCATAATATGTCTTACCGTCAGTGGAATAAAGCTTTATGCCCTCTCCGTCTGTAAAGCAGACCGGCAATCTGTCGCCAAAGGTATTCATATAATATTTTTTATCATTATCTATTATTTCCAAAAGTTCTTTGTCCATCTTTACCACCTCTTATCAAATGGATAATTATACATTTTTGTTGCATAATTTTGCATTTACACTGATATTATACACTATCATTCTAAAAAAGTCAAGTTTTAAAAGGGAAAAGATGTATAATGATTTCTATTCATCATACATCTTTTATGTATAATTTTACTAAAATAAGTTATTTATCAAGAAGCATTATAGCTTTGTCAAGCTGAGTATCATTGTAGAATGTTTTTTCCAATAACGCTTCTCTTATCTTCTTTTGTGTTGTAAAATCACATATTCCGTAAGGGAAAAGCCCCTTTTCTTTCTGGAACATTGAAACAACCTCTTTTGTCGCCTCATCATACACATCATCCTCTGAAAGCCTATATCCTATTTTAGTAAGATAATCTTTTATAAGCTTTACATCCTCACCGCTATCCCCTATGTCAAACTTACGGTTTAAAGCCGGCTCTGCAACTTCATACCACTGAAGCTGATATTCTTCAATCGGAACGGTATAATCCGGAATAAGACCGAGCTTATTTATTTTCGAGCCGTTTGGTGTTACATAATGTGCAGTTGTGAACTTAAATAATCCGCCATAAATCGGAAGTCCATAAATTGTCTGTACAGTAGCTTTTCCGAATGTTCTTACTCCGACAACTGTTGCTCTTTTATGGTCTTTGAGTGCTCCTGTTACAACCTCGGAAGCACTTGCAGAATATTCGTTTACAAGAACAACCATCTCTCCGTCATATACAGAGCCTGTTGATTTATAAACCTCTGACTTTGAAGTATTTTTCGGCTCAATGGTAACAATCACCTTTCCCTTTGGTAAAAAGCAGCTTGCAACCTCTAACGCTCCCTCTAAAACTCCGCCGCCGTTATATCTTAAATCAAGAATTATCTTTTCGATTTTTTCTTTTTTTAATTCACTGAGAACTTCTTTCAGTTCTGTTCCTGTTGTTTCAGAAAAGTTTTCGATTGATATGTAGCCGATTTTTGCATTTGTGCCTTCAAGTATTGTATGAGAAACTGATGCAACATCAATCTGACCTCGTGTCAGTGTCAAAGTAACGGTCTCTTTTTCGGGAGTTATAAACTCGATTTCAACCTCAGTTCCGATTTCACCTCTTACATAAGAAAGCGCACCGTAAAGGGATATTCCCTCCATACTCACACCGTCAACCTTATTAATTCTCCAGCCGGCACCTACGCCCGCACTTTCCGAGGCTGAGCCGGGAAGAACATTAACAATTCTTAAGATTCCGTTTGCCATTTCAACTGTTGCGCCTATTCCTCCGGAAACGCCCGTCAAATCTGTCGTAAGTTCATTCACTTCCTCTGGTG